>CAJCHX010000832.1 GCA_903970215.1 Acidobacteriaceae bacterium | reverse complement strand
ACGGCAGCGCGGCGTGGCCGCGGGTGAATGCTCTCCCGACGCTTACCGTCGGGTGGTCCGGGCCGTGACGAACGAGCTGGTCATCCCCTAGATATCACCTAGCTCTCACCTAGGTCTGACCGATCAGCGTGCATTCAGACGAGCACGAGCATGATCCCGACCGCGACGAACAGGCAGCCGAACACGCGGCCGAGGATCCGCTGACCGCGCTCCCCTTCGGTGAACCGGCGAAACCCCCGCGCGATGCCTGCGAAGAACAGCCACATGACGGTCACGTCTACGCCGAGGATGGTCAGGCAGATCACGGTGTACTGGTGCAGCAGAGGCAGATCCGGCCGAACGAAGCCGGGGATGAACGCCAGGAAGAACACGATCGCCTTGGGATTGAGCAGGTTGACCCAGAATCCGCGCCTCAGCATCGACCCCGCCGATTCGGCCTCGGCGCGTGGATCGTTCGCGGCCGCTGTGGGCGCGCTGGAGAATTGACGGATACCGAGGTAGACGAGGTAGGCGGCGCCCGCGTACCGGATCGCGTCGAACGCCGGCCGCGAATTCGCAACGACCACACCCAGTCCCGCCGCCACGATCAACAGGTGGATCACGAGCGCCACCTGCTGCCCGAGGATCCCCCATATCGCGCGGCCATGTCCTACCGCCAGGGAGTTGGACATGGTGTTGATCGCCCCGGCGCCGGGCGTGAAACTGATGATCAGGCAGGCACCCAGCAGGGTCACCCAGGTCGCGAATGTCACCCGAGCAGGCTACGGATCGTGTCGGGTTTCGGATGAATGCAGGTACCGGTCCGCAGCCCGCGCAGCGCGTCCGGACAGTCAGTCGTGCTCTCCGGTCTCCATCTCGTCGGGCGCGATCAGCGAGTCGCGCAGCCGTTGCTCCTGGTACGCGACCCGGCCCACCCGGTGGGCGACGACGGGCGCCGTGAGCAGCGCGAAGAGTCCCGCGAGGAGCAGCATCCAGACGTCGGCCGAATGCGTCATGCGGGCTGCGCTGCCACCGAGGCAGAGCAACAGCCCCAGGGTCTGTGGCTTGGTGGCCGCATGCATCCGAGTGAGGGTGTCGGGGAAGCGGACGATGCCGATCGCCGCCGTCAGCGCGAGCAGGGAGCCGGACAGCACCAGGATCGCCGTCACGATGTCGGCGATCATCGTCCGGTCCCGTCGGGGTCGGCCCTGCTCGGGTCGGCCCTGCTTGGGTCGGCCCTGCTTGGGTCGACGCTGCCGTCGCCGGCCCTGCTCGGGTCGACGCTGCCGGGGCGGTTCGGGTCGGCCCTGCCTGCGCCCTGCCGGTCCGGGACCCGGAACCGGGCCACCGACGTCGACCCGACGAACCCGATCAGGGACAGCGCCACGATCCCCGGGATCACCGACGCGTTGCCGCTGAACGCCGCCCACACCGCGAGCGCGCCCATGGTGATGGCCACGAGGGCGTCGACAGCTACCACCCGGTCGAGCGTGTCGGGGCCTGCGAGCAGCCGGAATGTGGTGACGCAGGAGGCTGTCGCCAGGAGGATTCCGGCGATCACGAAGACGACGGTCATTGCGGCGTCCTCCTGGTTCCGTCGAAACCGGGACCCGCGCGATTCTCGTGGTCGACGCCGTGCAGCGGGCTGGCGTGCCAATCCGCGTCGCGCTCGAAGGCGCTGACGAACAACCGTTCCATCCTCGCCGTGTCGCGGTAGAAGCTGCGAACCCCGTGCTCCGAGCCGACGTCGATCACGTGCACGTACAGCAGGCGGCGATCGGCGTCGACATCGAGGACGACGGTGCCGGGGATCAGGTTGAGTGCGTCCACCAGCAGGGTGAGCACCAGGTCGGACTTCACGGCGACCTTGGCGCGCAGGACCGCACTGAGCGGCGGGGACGCCGGGCGCACCGCGAACCAGGCGACCTGCAGCGAGGACCGCACCATCAAGCCGGCGAAGACGACGACGAGCTTCGCGATCGCCCGCAGGTGCAACCGGCCCTCGACGGGGACCGCCGGCAGCGGCAGCAGCAGCAGGATGGCCAGGGCCACCAACACGCCGGCCACCACGTCGGCGACCGTGAGGGTGCCCCACAGCATCACCCACACCGCCGCGAGCCAGGCCACCTGCGCGCCGCGGAGTGCGAGCCCGCGTGCATCGCGCGGGTCGCCTACCAGCCGCGCGATGATTGCTCTGGTCATGGCTGTTCCTTCGAGTCCTTCGAATCCTTCGCATCGACGGTGGTTCCCCCGGCGGGCGCAGGCAGTCGGGCTCTCTCGGTCCGATGCAGCGCTGCCCGCGCCTGGGCCACGTCGACCCCCAATACGGCGTGTACGTAGTCGTCCCGGCCGATCAGCTGGTTCGCCGCACGGTTCGTGACGGAGAAGACGGGACCGGCGAACAGTGCCACCAGCAGCCCCGCCGCAAGCAGTGCGACGGTCGGTACCACCATGCCGATCGGCATCCGGCCGGGATCCTCGCGGTCGGCGAACTCGATCACGTCGGCGTCGTCGAGCAGTGCCTCGGGCCGCGCGCCCGCGAGCTGCCCCTCGGGCGCGTCGGCGCGTGCGCGCCAGAACGCCTTGGTCCATACCCGCGTCACCGCGTACAGAGTGAGGAGGCTGGTCAGGACGCTTCCCGCGACCAATACCCATGCCAGGGCAGTGCCCTTC
>CAJCHX010000831.1 GCA_903970215.1 Acidobacteriaceae bacterium | reverse complement strand
GGGCCTGGAGGTGTGTGACGCCGGCGAGATGGCGTCTGGCGATGCGACCGCTCATCTCAGCCTGACCGCCCTCGCGGGCCGCGGAAACACGACCGAACGAGCGTCGTGGCCCTATTCGCTGAAGTACTTCCCTGACGGCGCGCGGTACACGGGTCTGCCGGCGGCCCGCACCGATCCGCTGGGGCTCGAAGCGCTCTCGGTCATCGACCACCCGACGTTGCCCGTGGTGTACGACCCAGCTCGCTCAGCTTGAGCCCGGTGCGTTATATAGTCTTATGTTCCATATAATGTTCTCTTGGATTGCAAAGGTCGAGTGCTCGCTCGGCGGCGTGCGGTCCGTTACGAGACTCGGTCCGAGGCCGGCTCGATGAGTACCAACGCGGAGGTCGCCGAATGCTGATGTCGCTGTATCTCAACCCGCGCAGTTCCGATCCCAGGCTCGATCTGCGGGTGATCGACTCGACGATCGCCCAGGCGATCCGTGCTGACGCGGCAGGCGTCTCGGCGCTGTTGCTCACCGAACACCACTTCAGCGGAATCAACTCCTACCAGGATCCGTTCATGCTGGGCGCGTACCTCTACCCCCAGCTCGTCAACCGCGCATACCTGAACATCGGTGTCCTGTGCGTGCCGTATCACCACCCGCTGCGGATGGTCGAGTACTGCAACCTGCTTGACGTCCTCACCAAGGGCCGATTGCTGGTCGGCCTCGGTTCGGGCGGCATCACCCAACTCGAATACGAGGCCTTCGGGGTCGATGTCGCCCGCAAGTCGGAGATGACCGAGGGCAAGCTCGAGGTGATGCTCAAGGCATGGGCTCGCGGACCGGGCGATGGGCCGCTAGACGTCTCCACAGAATGGGACTCCGGCACGCTGATGGGCCGCTTGATGCCGCCCGCCTATCGAACCCCGCACCCGCTACTCGCGCGTGTTTCGACCCGTCCGGCCGTCATGGCTGATGCCGGCCGACGCGGCTGGCCGCTGATGTTCGGTTTGTCGCCCACTGCCGAGCAGTTGTCGACATACCGCGAGGCACTGCACGGAGCGGGTCATCCAGAGGGCGTCGTGGCCGAGGGGGAGCGCTGGCTGTCGCACACCAAGTACGTATGGGTCGCCGAGACCGATGCACAAGCCTGGGCCGAGATCGGCCCAACGCTCGAGGACATCATGGACAAGAGCGGCTGGGTCGGCGAGGGGAAGATGTACGGGACTCGCGAAGCGTTCTTGCATCAGACCTCGATCGTTGGCAGCCCCGAGACTGTGCGCCGTCGGATCGTGGAGTCAAACGCTGAGTACGGGCTCGATCACATCCGCCTGTGGTTCAACTTCTGGGATCTGTCGGAGAACCTGGATGCCGTCGAGCGGTCCTTCGACCTGTTCATCGACGAGGTGATGCCGGCACTGGAGGTCCACGCGATGCCCGATCCCGTCGACACGATTCACACGGCCAGCGAGCCCGCGTCCTACCACCTCGCGATGGAGGGGATGGGCGCCGAGCTCGGGGGCGATCAGCTGATGCCCACCCCGGCGGCGCGCGGTTGATGCGCAACCTGCGTCGCTCTCGATCGCAAACCGAAGGAGACGGCCCGTGCGCGTCACGCTTTTCCTGAACCCCAGCTCCTGGAACGCCCAGGACGACCACGCCGTGGTCAACCACACGATCGACCAGGCTCTGGCCGCAGACGCCGCGGGCTTCTCCGCGGTGTTCTTCACGGAGCACCATTTCAGCGGGGTCAACGGCTACTGCGACCCATTCATGATGGGTGCCCGCGTCGCCGGCCAGCTCCAGCAGGCCTACATCGGAATCGCTGTCGTGACGGTCCCGTACCACCACCCGCTCCGAATCGTCGAGAGCGCCAACGTTCTCGACGTGATGACCCAGGGACGTTGCATCGTGGGTCTCGGCGCCGGCGGGGTGACCCAGGCCGAATGGGACGCCTTCGGCGCGGACCGCGACCGTCGGCACGAGGTCACCGAGCAGCGCATTGCGGTGATCGAGAAGGCGTATGCGTTCACCCCCGGCGACCGCCCGCTCGACGTCTCGACGGAGTGGGACCAGGGCTCGCTGGGTGGACGCCTGATGCCGACCGCCTACCGGAGCCCGCACCCGTTGCTGGCGCGCGCCACGGCCAGCGATCACACCATCCGCGAGACCGGCGAGCGCGGCTGGCCGGTGATGTTCGGGCTCGA
>CAJCHX010000830.1 GCA_903970215.1 Acidobacteriaceae bacterium | reverse complement strand
GAGCATGACGGCGTCGCGCTCGCCGCCCTCGTCGGGCACGTCGAGGTACCAGCGGGCGACCGAACCCGTGATGGTGGCGTTCCACCGGTCGGAGAGACGCTCGACTACGCCGAGGAGCAGCGCCTCCTTCGATTTGAAGTGGTAGAGCAGTCCGCCCTTGCTGACGCCGGCGGAGGCGGCTACCGCGTCCAGGGTGAGAGCCGCCGTGCCGCTGTCGAGCAGCAGTCGTTCGGTGGCGTCGAGTAGGCGATCTTTGGTCGCGTTCGCTGTGGTCATCGCCACCACCGTAGCAATCGCTGTACCGTCCGGACGGTAGTTCTTGATAGTATACCGTCCGGACGGTTCGGTATACCGTCTGGACGGTTGATGACAATGACAAGGAATGTGACCACCATGACCACCCTGCAGACCCCCCTCCGGACGCCTGCGCCCCGCGCCGGCCGACGAGAGTGGGCGGCGCTGACGGTGCTGTCGTCGGCTGTGTTCCTCGTGTCCATGGATGCCACCGTGCTCGACATCGCAGTGCCGCACCTGACCGAGGCACTGCGCCCGTCGGCCACCCAACTGCTGTGGATCGTCGACGTCTACTCGTTCGTACTCGCGGCCCTGTTGATCACGATGGGCAATGTGGGCGACCGGATCGGCCGCCGCAAGATCCTGCTGATCGGCGCGGTGGGTTTCGCCGCAGCTTCGCTGGTCGCGGGATTCGCCGTGTCGCCTGCGATGCTCATCGCAGCGCGGGTCGTCCAGGGTGTCGCCGGCGCGACGCTCATGCCCGCCACCCTGGCGTTGATCCACTCCACCTTCGCCGACGCGCGGCAGCGCGCCCTGGCGATCGGCGTGTGGTCGGCGGTCGCATCGGGCGGCGCGGTGGCCGGTCCGGTGCTGGGTGGTTTGTTGCTCGAGCACTTCTTCTGGGGCTCGGTGTTCGTGATGAACGTCCCCGTCGTGGCCCTGATCCTCGTTGCCGGGCCGCTGTTGGTCACCGAGAGCCGCGACCCCGCTCCGGGCCGCCTCGATATCGCATCGGTGGGCTTGAGCGTCCTCGCCCTGATGCCGTTGATCTATGCGATCACCGAGACTGCGGTGCACGGTCCGACTGTGGGTTACGGCGCCGCTGCGCTGGTCGGCATCGTGGCCGGCCTCGCCTTCATGCGCCGGCAGCGCCACCTCGACGTCCCGCTGATCGACGTGACCCTGTTCCGTCGACCGGCGTTCACCGTCGCGGTGCTTACCAACCTGATCAGCGTGTTCGCGGTCTCAGGGCTGCTGTACTTCGGTGCCCAATACCTGCAGGTGGTGCACGGGATGAGCACGTTCCGGGCTGGGCTCACGCTGGCACCGGCGATGGTCGCGAGTGCGGCGGCGGCTCTGGCGGCGGCGCCGCTGATGCGCCGATACTCCGCGCGGCCCGTGCTCGTCGGCGCGCTGCTCCTGCAAGTGGTCGGTGCGATGGCGATGTTCGGTGTCGGAGTACACGGCAGTATCGCCGTATACCTCACGGTCGAGGCACTGATCGGCATCGGTGCGGGCGCCGTGCTGACGTTGACCTCCGCGCTGGTGCTCTCCGCCGTGCCGGCCGAGCGCGCAGGGGCGGCGTCTGCGGTCACCGAGACCGCATACGAGGCGGGTCACGCTCTGGGCATTGCGATCCTGGGGTCTATCGGGACAGCGGTCTTCCGCGCGGGCGTCGACGTGTCCGATGTTCCCGAGGACGTAGCTCACAGCGCCCGCGAGACGATCGGTGCGGCCGTGCAGGTCGGGTCCGGCCTCGGGGGCGACGTGGCAGCGCGGGTCGTGACGTCGGCGACCGACGCCTTCGTGTCGGGTATCCACGTTGCGGCCGGCGTCTCGGGGCTGGCATCGCTGGTCTGCGCGGCGCTCGCGCTGCGACTGCTGCGGAGGTAGTCCGGGGATCGGCGACGGGCACCGGTGCGCCGAGCGTTACTGCCACGAAACATGTCGGCCATCAGAGATTCCTAGTCTGGGCGGATCGCCCCGTAGAAGCGCGGGGCTGTTGCGGCGAGGGGAATTGATATGACCGGGAACAACGTTCGTCTCCAGGCGATCAAGGACGTCGAGGCCTACGTACCGCCGGCCGCTGTGGCGGAGACCGACGAACCCGGGGAAGTGTACGGGGAGAACGTATTCAGCATCGGAGAGATGCGGAGGCGGCTGCCCAAGTCGGTCTACAAGTCGGTGGCCGCGACCATCGAGCGCGGCGCACCCCTCGACCCGGCGGTCGCCGACTCGGTGGCGGCAGCGATGAAGGATTGGGCACTGGAGAAGGGCGCAACGCATTACGCGCACGTCTTCTATCCCCTCACCGGTCTCACTGCCGAGAAGCACGACAGCTTCTTCGAGCCCCTCGCAGACGGGTCTGCCCTGGCAGAATTCGCGGGCAAGACCCTGATCCAGGGCGAGCCCGACGCATCGAGCTTCCCGAACGGCGGGCTACGCAACACCTTCGAGGCGCGTGGGTACACGGGTTGGGATGTGACGAGCCCCGCGTACATCCTGCAGAATCCCAACGGTCACACCCTGTGTATCCCCACCGTCTTCGTATCGATGACCGGTGAGGCACTCGACCACAAGACCCCGCTGCTGCGCTCGCAGCAGGCGATGGGCCATCACGCCGAGCGCATCCTCAAGCTGTTCGGGCACGAGAGCGCGGCCCACGTGGTCTCGTTCTGCGGTCCCGAGCAGGAGTACTTCCTCGTCGACCGGCACTTCTTCCTCGCCCGTCCCGACCTGCTCAACGCCGGACGCACGCTGTTCGGCACGAAGCCCCCGAAGGGGCAGGAGTTCGACGACCACTACTTCGGCGCGATCCCCGCGCGCGTACTCGGCTTCATGATGGACACCGAGCGGGAGCTGTTCAAGCTGGGGATTCCCGCCAAGACCCGACACAACGAGGTGGCGCCCGGCCAGTTCGAGATCGCGCCGATGTTCGAGCGCGGCAACGTCGCGGCCGATCACCAGCAGCTCTTGATGACGACATTCAAGGCGGTTGCGAAGAAGCACGGCATGGAGTGTCTGTTCCACGAGAAGCCGTTCGACGGCGTCAACGGTTCCGGCAAACACGTCAACTTCTCCATCGGTAACTCCGAACTCGGAAGCCTGTTCGTTCCCGGCGACAACCCGCACGACAACGCGCAGTTCCTGGTGTTCTGCGGGGCGGTGATCCGGGCGGTGCACAAGTACTCCGGCCTGCTCCGCGCGTCCGTAGCGTCGGCCACCAACGATCACCGGCTCGGCGCCAACGAGGCGCCGCCGGCCATCATCTCGATCTTCCTCGGCGACCAGCTCGCGGACATCTTCGACCAGATCGCCAAGGGGTCGGCGACGTCGTCGAAGGGCAAGGGCACCATGATGATCGGCGCGGATACGCTGCCCGTGCTGCCGACCGATCCGGGTGACCGCAACCGCACCAGCCCGTTCGCGTTCACCGGTAACCGGTTCGAGTTCCGGGCGCCGGGTTCCATGCAGACGGTCAGCGTCCCGATGGTCACCCTCAACACGATCATGGCCGAGTCGCTCGACGCGATCGCTACCGAGCTCGAGGCTGCGGTGGCCGAGGGCACGCCGTTCGAAACCGCAGTGCAGACGTTGCTGACCTCGATCATCACCGACCACGGAGCGGTCGTGTTCAACGGCGACGGGTACTCCGAGACCTGGCAGGAGGAGGCAGCGGCCCGCGGGCTGCCGAACCTCCGGACCACCCTCGATGCGCTGCCCGAGCTGATCACCGACAGCGCGATCGAGCTGTTCGAGAAGTACCAGGTGTTCAATTCGCGTGAGATGCACAGCCGCTACGAGGTGGGCCTCGAGCAGTACGCGCTGACGATCGGGGTCGAGGCCCGGTTGACGCTCGAACTGGGCACCACCGTCGTTCTGCCGGCAGCCGTGCGCCACCAGACCGAGGTCGCGCAGAATTTCACGGCGCTCACGGCGGCCGGACTCGAGCCCGACGCCGGACCGCTGAAGGAGGTGTCGGCACCGATCGCGGAGTTGCGAACGGCGTTGGACACGTTGCGCGCAGCGCTCGCCGTGCATGCCGGCGACTCGGCGTACGACGAGGCGAAGCACGCGCACGACAGCCTGCTGCCGGCGATGGCAGCGGTCCGTTCGGCGGCGGACACGCTCGAGACGATCGTTGCCGACGACCTGTGGCCGCTGCCCACGTACCAGGAGATGCTCTACATCCTCTGATTCGGGCATGCGCCCGGAAGCCCATGGGCGGCCGCCGGGCGGGTCCTCACCCCTAGGGTGGGGGCATGGAGCTCGCCGAGGGTCTCGCCTACGCCGGGGCACGCACCAACGGGGTGCTGGTCACC
>CAJCHX010000829.1 GCA_903970215.1 Acidobacteriaceae bacterium | reverse complement strand
ATATGACGCCGCGTCGGCCCGGTCACGGCTGACCATCGACGCGATCATCGACGCGTCGCCTAGCGGGCCCAGTCCGCTCGTGTATTCGTCCGTCACGACCGCGAATCTAGTCGTTGAGAGGCAGGACCATCGTGGGCACGGGGATCGTGTGGTCCGGTCGGATCGGCCGGACCGCCGTTCCGATCGCGAAAAACTCCGTCGTGTGCCCACCCCAGCGATGTGGCAGGCCGCGGAGCTGGACGCCCACGATGCCCTCCGCCTGCAGGGCCTCGGCCTCGGCCTGCATGCGCGTCATCGCCAGCTCGCGGGCGTCGTAGAGGGCCTCGGTGAAGATGGGGACCTCGACGTTCTGCCCGATGTTGGCCATCGACTTGAGGACCCCCTGGTGAGCGATGTGGTAGACGCACGATCCCATCACCATCCCCAGCGGCGCGTAGCCGGCGTTGATCAATGTCCAGAAGTCCTGACCAGAGAGGTCGGATGTGAACGGCTTTCCCGTGTTGGGGATCCATGAATGCCCGTCAGGGGCGTCAGCGGTGTCTGCTTTGACAGCGGTACCGATCGCGGTGAACTCTGCGACGTCGGTTCCGAACTCCTTGAACTCGATGTCGAGCCGCACGCCCACCACGCCGTCCGCACCGAGTTCGTGCGCTTCCACCTCCATGCGGGTCATCGCAAGTTCGCGTGCGTGGTACATCGCCTGCGAGAGGACCCCGAGCTCCTGGTTCTTGCTCCACCGCCCGATCTGGATGCCTACGTGATAGACGCTGCTGCCGAACACCAGTCCCAACGGGCGGAAACCGGCCTGGCGCACCAGCAGGAACTCGTTGACCGTGAGGTCTGAGGTGAACACCTTGGTGTGTAGGCGACGCAGACCGTCTGCGGGAACACCGGATGGGGTGGAGGTCATAAGGAGTCCTTCCGGTTGTCGTCGCCGAGCGAGACCGCGGGCCGGGGTCTGAGGTCGATTGTGCGTGGTGTGTCGCGGGGGCGGACCAGCTGGTCTATGCCCTGCGCGAAGCCCCAGGTGTTCACGATGAAGACGGAATCGCGGTAGGGGTCCACGCCGACGTACGTCTCGAAGCGCATGTCCAGAACGCCTGAGCAGCCGCGTCGGGCCGCTTCGTTGTGGATGCGGTCGCGGACGTATCGGCGGCCGGACGTGTATGCCCGAGTCGCCTCGGTCAGCTCGAAGTTTCTGGTGCTCAGGCCGACGAGGCCGGTGTTCCAGAAGCGCTGCCCGACCGACGCGGACAACACCTGGGTAGGCATGAAGCCGGCCTCGAGCAGGGAGACCGTCTGATCCATCGGCAGCATCGAGGTGCGGACCTGTTTGCCGGTGTCGGTGCCGTCCGTGAACCGAACCGCTGTGCCGAACGCCAGGTATTCGAGGTACTCGGCGTCCACGGGGCGGGTCTCGAGCCGCACGGCCATCACGGCCTGAGCGCCGTGCCCGCGGGCCTCCTCGGCGAGCCTGAAGATCACCGTGTCCCAGGGGTTCTCGGTGAGGCCGTACCGCGTGGGGCCGCCGACCCACACCCCCATGACGTCGGCGACGGGTTGCATCCGGTGATACCGAGCGCACGCAGCGCCGTCGACACTGAGCATCGACGTGAACGCGACGTTGTCCATCGGCACCTTCCTCCCGTCGACAGTCTGGCACTGAATCCGCGCCCCGCCAGGCGATTTCGGTCGTACGTTCGAATAGTACCGGAATGTCGGGTGCGGTGGTGAGGGCTTCTGTGGACGTCCTGTTAGTTTGGGTCCGGAGCAAGAGCAAGGAGTCGCCCAGTGACGTTCGATGCGCCGCGCGCCCGGCAACCAGGCGCCATCGTGGCGGTTCTGCTGTTGCTGTTCGCGACCGGATGGGCGGCCAACCACTTCACCGCGCTGCTGCCGGTGCTGCGGTCCACCGAGGGATTGTCGAGTGCGGTGCTCGACGGTGCGTTCGGCGTGTACGCGCTCGGCCTGCTCCCGGGCCTGCTGGGCGGCGGAGGCCTGTCCGACCGCGTGGGACGCCGTCCGGTCGTGTTGACCGGTGTGACCACCTCCGGCCTGGGCAACCTCGTGATGCTGGTCCAGCATGGACAGGCGGGGATCTTCGCCGGGCGTCTGGTCGTGGGTGTGGGCGTTGGGCTGGCGGTGAGCGCTGGTACCGCGTGGGCGGCCGACCTGGGTGGCAAGCGCGGGACCACCCTGTCCGGGGCGGTGCTGACCGTCGGATTCGCGCTGGGGCCGGTGGTCTCCGGGCTCACGGCGCAGTTCCTCCCTGCCGGCCTGTCGCTGACGGTGCCGTTCACGGCGACCGTCGTTCTGTCGGCCGCGGTCGTGCTCGCCGCGGCGCTTTCGCGGCGCGGGACCGCCGCCGTTCCGGCGCTCGCGCCGTCCGTCGCGCCGGACCGGTTCGACGTTCCAGCTGCGGGCCCGAGTGCCGACGACGGTCGCCGCGGCGTCGGCCTGGCGCTCGCGGCGTCGTTGCCGATGGCGGTGTGGGTGTTCTCGGTGGTCACGGTCCCGATGGTGACGATGGTGTCGCTCATGGCATCTCGGCATTCGGGACCGTGGGTTCCGGGGCTGGCAGCCGCGGTGACGCTCGGCGCCGGACTGATCGTGCAGATAATCGCGCGACGGCGGGAATGGGGTCCGTTCGCAGGGGTCGCGGGTGCTGCACTCGCCGCGGCCGGGTTCTGCCTTGCGGCGGCGGCGGGCTCGGAGCCGTCGATGACGATGTTCCTGGTGTGTGCTGTTGTTCTCGGCTCAGGCTACGGGTTGTGCCTGCGTGAGGGCCTGGTTGATGTCGAGACTCTCGCCCCGGCCGCCTCGCGGGGGATCGTCACCGGAATCTTCTACGTGGGCACGTACATAGGCTTCGGGTTGCCACTGTTGTTGACTGCCATCCGGCCTGCAGTGGGTGTCGACGGCCCGCTGCTCCTGCTGGCCGTCGCCGCTGCCGCGTGCGCCGCGCTGAGGTCCGTGCACATCGTGGGTACCGACCAACTGCGGCGTTGACGCTGTTCGACTGGCGCTATGGAACCGGCCGGTGGGCTGGTGCGTCCAATTGTCGAGAGCGTGTTGTGGTTTCGGCAGGGGAGGGCGTGTGGATCGGGGCGTCGAGGAGATTCGCCGGCGAGCGCGGGAGCGCGTGGCGGGGCGTGAGTCGATGGTGATGGGCGGGGACGTGATCGAGGAGTTGGCGAGGGCGCATGAGCGGCATGCGCAAAGGGTGCGGGATGCGGCCCGCCCGCTGCTGGAAACCGCCTGGGGAAATCACCTCGGCGACACATTCGAGGGCCGAGCGGCGACCGCTCACGTGCGTGCATCGGCCTCGGAAGGCCCGGAGTCGCTACTGAATTCGATGATGACGAATGCGCGCGTGGCTGAGGCGATAGCGGATGGGTTGCGGAGGACTGGAGCCGCACTCAAGGGATCGGATGACAGTAGCGCGGTTTGTATTGAGCGATCGTGAAACCGCCCTCGAAGCTGGCTGGAATTGCGGTGCTGGCGTGTGCGGCACTTCAAGTCGGAGGGTGTGCCGTTGCGATCGATGGTGAGGCCACCGGAGTGACGAGCGGCGCGCCGTCGTTGCCAGCGTCACTGCCGTTCACGCCGACTATTGCCGAGCGGTTCAACCCGCGCAATAACGGATCGTCCTTCGAGCCGTGCATCGCGTACACGGCATCGGAGCTGGCCGCGCTGGGCCTCAGCCCGTTGACGCAGAGGGACGCTGCGGTATCGAACGCGCCGAACTACCGCGGATGCCAATGGGATTTGACAACGGCAGCTGACGAGGCGTCGAACCGAGGTCTCAATTGGGTAAGTCAGTTCGTTGGTAATCAACCCTCGCTGTCGGCATACAAGTCGGCCCACGACAATGTCCGGTGGCAGGCGGATTTGGTTGTAGGTGGAGTTGCAATTGCAGTTGGCAGTTCCCGCCCAGGTGAGTGCGGCGCTGTGTTCCGCTCGGGACAATCGATAGTCGTTACGTTGGTAGAGTTCGACTCATCAACCCGGTCCCTATCGGGGGAGTGCGACCGGGCCGTCCGCCTGGCCGCTCTCGCCACCACGAAGGCGCCTCGCTGACTCCCCGTTCCGATCGACCCCGATCGTGTTTGCCTGAGACCGGTGAGCGCGGGGCGCGAGACCCATTGGTGGAAGCGCGGAACCGGTTGCGGGGCTGGTGCGTCCAATTACCGAGTGTTCGTTGTGCTTGCGACTTGGGAGGGCGAATGGATCGGGACGTTGAGGAGATTCGTCGGCGGGCGCAAGAGCGCGTCGCGGGCCGGTCTTCGATGGTGATGGACGGTGACGTCCTGACTTGCACAACTGAATCGGACATCGGCCGATCTGCTCTACATCGGTGCTGGTAGTGGGGTTGTGATGGTCGGATTTGGGTCACTAATGGGTCGGTAGGATCGGGGCGTGGCGGCGTTCGTTCGGAAGGTGAAGACGGCGTCGGGGGCGACGGCGGTGCAGATCGCGCAGAAGCAGGGCCGCCGTAATGAGATCCTCACGCATGTCGGTTCGGCGCATTCCGATGCGGAGTTGGCGGCGCTGCTCGAGACGGCTCGGGAGCGTCTTGCTGCAGGTCAGCAGGCCTTGGATCTGGGGTTCGGCGCCGCGGAGCCGGGGCGGGCTGTGATCGCAGCGAAACGATCGCGATGGCTGGTCGAAGCCGTCGAGCAGGCGTGGCGGCATCTCGGGTTCGATGTCGTCGCCGATGATGCGTTCTTCCAGCTGGTCCTGGCCCGGCTGGTGGAGCCGACGTCGATGAGCGACACCGCCAGGGTGATCGGCGACCTCGGCGTGACGGCGGTGCACCGCGACACCTTCGCCAACGCGCTACGCCGATGCGGCGAGGCGGACTACCGGGACTTGATCGCGGGCAAGTGCTTCGCCCACGCCGCCGGCACCGGCGGTCTGTCGCTCGTGTTGTACGACGTCACCGTGCGCCGTGAGGCGCTTGTTGTTCGAGCGGAGGTGAGAGACCTGCGCTGTAAGCCCCTGCCGTAGTGGGGGTTTGGAAGCTGGGGGCAGCCTGATCGGGGAGACGCCCGGGAGGGTGGGAGCAGCCCCGACGAAGCCGTGGCGGGCCAGTACTGTCAGATGGTGCGCGTGCGGCGAGCGTGGCGAAGAG
>CAJCHX010000828.1 GCA_903970215.1 Acidobacteriaceae bacterium | reverse complement strand
GTCATAGCGGAGGGGAAACGCCCGGCTCCATTCCGAACCCGGAAGCTAAGCCCTCCAGCGCCGATGGTACTGCACCCGTGAGAGTGTGGGAGAGTAGGACACCGCCGAACAATAATTGAACAACATCGAAGGCCTCGACCGGACACAGTCCCGTCGAGGCCTTCGACGTATCCGGATCACGCCGGTGGTGCGACCTCGCACTGGCGCCGGGCACTCAGGTCAGCGCTGTGTTAGCGTGCGCCGGTGTCGCTTGGTTCCCGAGTCGCGTCCGCCTGGAGGGTACTGGGCCCGGGCTTCGTGACCGGGTCGTCCGACGACGACCCATCGGGCATACAGACCTACAGTCAAACCGGTGCCCAGTTCGGGTACTCGCAGCTGTGGCTGGCGGCTTGGGCCTACCCGTTCATGAGCGCGATCCAAGAAATCTGCGGCCGGATCGGCATGGTCACCGGTCGCGGCCTGGCGGAGTTGCTGCGTGAGCAGTATTCACGCAAGGTGCTGGTCGTTGCGGTCTCGCTGCTACTCATCGCGAACACCGTCAATGTCGGGGCCGACCTGGGCGCCATGGCTGCGACCGGGCAGATGCTTGTTCACGTCCCGTTTCTCCTGTGGCTTGCGTTGATCGTCGGGGTCACATTGACCCTGCAGATATTCGTGCCGTATCCGGCATACGCACGCTTTCTGAAATATGCAGGCCTGAGCCTGCTCGCTTACGTTGTGGCCACCTTCGTCGTCTCCCATCCCTGGTGGCCCACGGTTGCACTCGGTGCGTTCGTTCCTCATGTCGAGTGGTCACGCGACTACCTGCTGAACATCGTCGCGGTGTTGGGTACCACGATCACGCCCTACTGCTTCTTCTGGCAGGCCGATCAAGAAGCCGAGGAGGACTTCGCCCGCGGTCGGGTGAAGTTCTATGGAAAGGGCATTCCGGTACTGCGGCATGGTGACATCCGCGATATGCGTGCCGATACCGCGATCGGGATGGGCTTTTCCAACATCGTCCAATTCTTCATCGTCTTGACCTGCGCCTCCACGCTGCATCCGGCCGGCGTCATCGACATCGATACGCCCGACCAAGCGGCGCGTGCGCTGCGCCCGCTCGTCGGTGATCTCGCCTATCTGCTGTTCGCGATCGGGATCATCGATGTCGGATTCTTGGCGGTGCCCACGTTGACCGGCTCGGCTTCCTATGCGCTGTCCGAGGCGTTCGGATGGAAAGCCGGCTTGGGCTACACGTTCCGCGAGGCCCGCGCCTTCTATATCGTGATCGCTCTGGCCACCCTGGTGGGCGTGGGCGTGAACTTCATCGGAGTGCCGCCGTTTCGTATGCTCTACTATTCTGCAGCGCTCAACGGCGTGCTCGCCCCACCGTTGATGGCGATGATCACGCTGGTCGGCAGTAACCCGGCGATCATGGGGCGGCACGTCAACGACTGGTTCGCCAACGTCATGGGCTGGGCGATCGTGGTGATCATGGGCGCGTGCGCGCTGGGCCTGATCTGGTCGCTGGTCTCCGGCCTGTAGCTAGGCTGAATCGTCCCCCCACCGCGGACCTGGAGGTCTCATGCTCGTCCATCTGATCCGCACGCGGCTTCGGCCGTACCGGACATGGCTGGTGGCGGTGTCCGCGTTCCAATTGGTCTCTGTGGTCGCGAACCTGACGCTGCCCAACCTCAACGCGCACATCGTCGACCGCGGCGTCACCACCGGCGATACGGGTTACATCTGGTCTGAGGGCGGACTGATGCTGGCGGTCACCGTGCTGCAAGCGATCGCCGCGGGCGGGGCGACCTACTTCGCGGCGCGTACGTCGATGGCGTTCGGCCGCGGCACCCGTGGTGCCTTGTTCGGCTCGGTGAGTAGCTTCTCGGCACGCGAGGTCGCGCAGTTCGGAGCTGCATCACTGATCACTCGGAGCACCAACGACGTGCAGCAGGTGCAGCTGCTGGTGCTGATGTCTCTGTCGCTGATGATCCAGGCCCCGTTCATGGCTGTGGGCGGTGTGGTGATGGCGTTGCGGGAGAACTTCTCGTTGTCCTGGCTGATGGTGGTCGCTGTTCCGTTGCTCGGCCTCGTCCTGGGCGTCGTGATCTCTCGTATGGTCCCCGGCTTCCGGCTGGTGCAGACGCGGCTCGACGGCGTCAACCGGGTGCTTCGGGAGCAGCTCACCGGGGTGCGGGTGATCCGCGCGTTCGGCCGGGAGCCGGTCGAGACGCAGCGTTTCGGCCGGGCCAACGCCGAGCTGACCGACGCCAGTATTCGGGTCATGCGTCTGATGGCGGTGATGTTCCCGTGGGTGATGCTGGTGATGAACGTGTCCACCGTCGCGGTGTGGTGGTTCGGTGCTCGGCAGGTCGCCGACGGGTCTACCCAGATCGGGTCGGTCACCGCATACATGCAGTACCTCGTGCAGATCCTGATGTCGGTCATGATGGCCACCTTCATGGTGATGATGGTGCCCCGCGCGTCGGTCGCGGCCGACCGCATCGTCGCCGTCACCACGACGGAGTCGACTGTCGTGCCTGCCGTGAAACCGGTGCGCACCGCACCGATCACCGGCGCCGTGGAGCTTCGGGAAGTGTCGTTCACCTACCCCGGCGCCGCCGAGCCCGTGCTGCGTGACGTCCAGGTGTCGCTGCGCCCGGGGCGGACGCTGGCGGTGGTCGGCTCTACCGGTGCAGGCAAGACCACGCTGATCTCGCTGCTGGCCAGGTTGTTCGACGCGACGGGCGGCTCCGTCAGGTATGACGGCGTCGACGTGCGAGAACTCGCGTCGGACGCGCTGTGGGGGCACGTCGGTCTGGTCCCGCAGCGGCCCTACCTGTTCTCGGGCACCGTCGCGAGCAACCTGCGCTACGGCGACCCCGCCGCCACCGACGAGGAGCTGTGGGACGCGCTCGAGGTCGCCCAGGCTCGTGAATTCGTCACCGAACTCGGCGGCCTCGGCGCCGCGATCGCCCAGGGCGGCACCAACGTCTCCGGCGGCCAGCGGCAGCGGCTGTGCATCGCGCGCGCTCTGGTCAACAAACCGGCGATCTACCTGTTCGACGACAGCTTCTCGGCGCTCGACCTGGCGACGGACGCCCGATTGCGGGCCGCGCTGGCGCCTCGGACTCGGGCTGCGAGTGTGGTGATCGTCGCCCAGCGGATATCCACCATCGCCGACGCCGACCAGATCCTCGTCCTGGAGGACGGGACTGTCGTGGGCCTCGGGACGCACGCCGAACTTCTCGCCTCGTGCCCGACGTACCAGGAGATCGCCGGCAGCCAGGCGACCGATGTGGGTGCACGATGACGCGGCCCTCGATGATGCGCGGCGGGCGCGGACCGGGCGGGATGCAGATGGGCCCGGTGGAGAAGCCACTGGACTTCTGGCCGTCGCTGCGACGCCTCGTCCGCCTGTTGCGGAAGCAGCGCGTGGCGATGATCGGCGCGTTGGTGCTCTCGGTGGGCTCGGTGGCGGCGTCCGTGTCGGGGCCGAAGATCATCGGTCACGCGATCGACGGGATCTATGCGGGGGTCCTGTCGGCACACCTTCCGCGGGGGCTCACCACCGAACAGGCCGTCGCGCTGTTGCGCGCGCACGGCCAAGGCCGATTCGCCGACATGGTCGCGGCCGCGCATGTGGTGCCCGGCATGGGTATCGACTTCGGCCGGGTCGGCACGATCCTGCTCTGGGCGGTAGCGGTGTACGTGGTGTCGTCGTTGCTGATGTACGTGCAGGCCTACCTCCTCAACGGTGCCGTGCAACGGACGATGTCGCAGTTGCGGGAGCAGGTAGAGGCCAAGCTGCACCGGCTGCCGCTGTCGTACTTCGATCGGCAGCCGCGCGGCGAGTTGCTCTCCCGTGTCACCAACGACATCGACAACCTCGGGCAGTCCCTGACCCAGGCCCTGAGCCAGTTGCTGGTCTCGGCGATGACGGTGATCGGCGTGCTGGTGATGATGCTGCTGGTCTCGTCGGTCCTGACGTTGGTGGCGTTGGTCGCGGTGCCCCTCGTAGTGCTCCTGACCAGCGCGGTGATGAAGCGCTCACAGAAGCAGTTCGTCGCTCAGTGGAAGCACACCGGGCGACTCAACGCGCAGGTCGAGGAGGCCTTTTCAGGGCACGAACTGGTGACGGTCTTCGGCCGGCGTGGGGAGGTGTCGCGCCGGTTCGAGGACGAGAACAGCAAGCTCATGACGGCCGGCTACAAGGCCCAGTTCGTGTCCGGGCTGATGATGCCGATCATGATGTTCGTCGGCAATCTGCAGTACGTGGGTATCTGCGTCGTCGGTGGGCTTCGGGTGGCGTCCGGTGCGATGAGCCTCGGCGACGTCATCGCGTTCATCCAGTACTCCCGGCAGTTCACTCAGCCACTCACCCAGATCGCGTCCATGGCGAACATGCTGCAATCCGGCGTCGCCTCCGCCGAGCGGGTGTTCCAGGTACTGGACGCACAGGATCAGGTCGCGGAGCAGCACGAGGCCCTGCCGGCGCCCGCCCGGGGCCGGGTGGACTTCGTCGACGTCAGCTTCGGCTATCGGCCGGACACTCCGCTCATCGAGGGGCTGAACCTGGTCGCCGAGCCGGGCCGGACCGTCGCGATCGTGGGCCACACCGGGGCGGGCAAGACCACACTGGTCAACCTGATCATGCGGTTCTACGAGTTGGACGGCGGCCGTATCCTGCTGGACGGCACGGACATCGCGACGGTTCCACGCGCCGAGCTGCGGTCGCGGATCGGCATGGTGCTGCAGGACACGTGGCTGTTCGGAGGGAGCATCGCCGACAACATCCGGTACGGCAACCTCGACGCCACCGACGAGCAGTTGCATCGCGCCGCCGAGGCGACGTTCGTCGACCGGTTCGTGCATTCGCTGCCCGCCGGATACGAGACCGTCATCGACGACGAGACGGGCAGCGTGTCGGCGGGAGAGCGGCAGCTGATCACCATCGCCCGTGCGTTCTTGGCCGACCCGGCGATCCTCATCCTCGACGAGGCGACCAGCGCCGTCGACACCCGCACCGAGGTGCTGCTGCAACGCGCGATGCGGGCGTTGCGCGCCGACCGGACGAGCTTCGTCATCGCGCACCGGCTCTCGACGATCCGCGATGCCGACACCATCGTCGTCATGGAACACGGACGGATCGTCGAGCAGGGTGGTCACGCAGAGCTGCTCGACGCAGGAGGTCCGTACGCACGGCTGTATCGCGCGCAGTTCGAGGGCGCGTTGCTGGACGACGACGAGTTGTCCGGCGCGTGATGCCGTCCACACCGGCCCAACCCGGCCTTGGCGCTTGCCGAGGGGACACCAAGCTCAGGGGATAGGCTGATCCCGAGCGGGTCGAACAGCGGCACACGAACAGATGCACAGGGACAATTGGCGGCGGAGATGACGGAAGACCTGGCACCGGGCACGGTGATCGGCGGTTA
>CAJCHX010000827.1 GCA_903970215.1 Acidobacteriaceae bacterium | reverse complement strand
CGATTCGGCCCGCTCGCTCCGCTCCCGGCGCCGGGTTCACACAGCCCGCTCCCTCCGCTCCCGGCGCCGGCCCGATCCGGACGAGCTGAATCGGCAACCGCTCGGCCACCCAACCCAACACGCCCGCCGGTAGCAGGATCTCCTTGGGCGCCTGCCGGTTCCGCAGGCCCGGCAGGGCCCGGTACAACGCACGGCTCAGCGGGCCGACCACCGGGTTGCCCAGACCTTGACGAAACGGTGGCGCCCCGGCCCCGTCGAGCGTCCCGGCCGCGAACGCGGCACCCAATACCGCGCGGCCTGTGGGACCTTCCGGAGTGCGACACCGGCCGAGATCGACGACCGTTGTGCGCCAGTCCAATCCGGGTTCCACGGGGGTCCCGGGCAGATCGGCGAGCGCACGGGCGGCGTCCAACTGCCGCCGGCCGATCTCGGCCGTGTTGTCACGCTCGTCGTCTGTGGGGCCGTGTCCGGCGCGGCCGCCGAGGTTCGGTGAGAGGTCGCCGGCGTTGGTCTGCGCGAACGCGGCGACGAATCCGGGACCGGCGTCCCGTTCCCACGCCGCGGCGGCCCAGCCTTTGTTGTCCGAGCTGATCAGGGTGTTGGCGCTGCTCATGGAGGTGCAGTGCACCGCGAACCAGTCGATCGCAGCGGCCAGACGGCCTTCGCACTCGAACCGGAGCAGCGTGACGGCCGGGTCGATGCCCCCGGGCAATGCATCGCGGTCCGGGTTGTTCGCGAAGGCCTCGGGGCTGCGATTGATCGACGCGTCGTGCAGCTGCCCGCGAGCCAGTGACAGGTCGACAGGGACCAGCGCGGCGTCGGCATCGGTGATCGCCCGCACCACCCCGTCGACCAGGCGGCCGAAGGTGCGGGGGTGCCGGCCGAACGTGGTGACGTTGTACAGCGCATGCCGGCCGTGCCCGCCTGGCCCGCAGTGGGTATGCGTGGCGGTGAGAACGGTGTTGTCGGGCCCGAACCGGCCGTCACAGCGGTATGCCAGGCGGGCGTGGATCTCGTGGACGGCGGCCTCGAAGAACATGCCGATGTCGGCGACCACGAAGGCGAGCCGCCGCTCGACGCCGCCGGATGTGTGCGCGAGGACGAATGCCCGTGCGTATTGCCTGGTGAGCAGGCCGGTGCCGCGCTGACCGGGCATGCCGTAACCCATCATTCCCACGCCCCACGGCTCACCGGTCACGTCGACCTTGGCCCAACCCGCGCGGAATCGCTGTTCTGGCACGGCTCCGACCGTACCCGGCGTGGCGACCGCCCCGGCGGGGGGTGATCAGCCGATGCGCAGCGGGTCGATCTGGATCCGCACCGGGTCGCCTTGGCGGCGCAGACTGCGGCCGACCTGCGCGGTGAACAACGCGCGCGCCATGTCCCGGCCGGCGCGGCGCGAGACCCGGACCAGGAGCCGCTGCGGCCCAGGGCCATCCTCGGGCATGCCGGGGAGGCGCACGCCGGGCGGCAGGTCGACCGGCCCGAGCACCTCGGCGCCCTCTGGCAGGTCGGCGAGTTCGGCGACGGCGACGATGTCGGCCGGGTCACCGTCGAGGGCGGCCATGTGGGTGGTGGGCGGGAGGCCTACGGCCGCGCGTTCCGCCAACTCTGCGGCCGCGTATCCCACGGGATCCCAGCGGATCAAGGCCTGCACCTCGCGGATGCCTGCGTCGGCACCGCACACCACGGCACCGTCTGCGGCGACGAGCGCGGCCGCACTCATCCACCGGCGGACGGTCTCCTCGCCCGCGCGCAGGTCGGCGCGGCCGAGCATCAGCCATCCGTCCAGCAGCAGCGCGGCGCCGTAGCCGCCGTCCGCGACCGGCTCGGCCCCCGGCGTCGCGACCACCAGTCTTCGGCCGGGCTGGATGTCGGTGAGCACGTTCTGGCCGCCGGACACCGCCACGG
>CAJCHX010000826.1 GCA_903970215.1 Acidobacteriaceae bacterium | reverse complement strand
CCACACCACCGCATCCGCTCGCCCCGCCAAACCCGCTCCCACCAGCATCGCCCAAGCCAGCAGCGCCACACACTTGCAGAGGATTCGGCGCACCACTCATCACAACGCGACCAGCGAGCCGAAGTTGCGCAACGATCAACTCGAGTGTGCTCGGTTGCGCGTGCCCCGACGTGCCTCCGAACGGATGCCCACAAGGGTCGCGGTGTACCGGCGGAGTCGGTGCTGCGGGCCCACCTCGCCGACGGCGTCGTGTCCGCCGGCAGCCGGCGCAGCCCGGTCGTCTGACGCGCCGGAGCGCCGTCAGCGCGAGGTGCGGTTCAGCGCTTCCTGGGCCGCGGCGGCGACGGTCGCGTTGGCGTCCCAGAGGATCGCCGCGACGACGGCCGTGACCTCGAGGCGCTCACGCAGTTCAAGCGGTTGGTAATGCTCGCCGTCGACGCGCCCGCGGTAGTCGCTGAGGTCGACCAGACAGTCGCGCAACTGCTCTTCGGTGAGCTGGATGACCCCGCTCGCGCACGCGGAGACGAGCGGCACGAACCGTTCGACCAGATCAGCACGGTCCCGAACCGTCAGCACCTCGTCGGCGGTCGCCATCGGCTGTGCCCGCCGGCGGTCGAGCTGCTCCGACAGGGCGATGAAGATTGCGTTGGCCCCGTCGGCGCTGACCGCGGCAGTGGCCGTGGTCGGACGCCCGGCGTCGCCGGCGCGGACTTCGAGGATCTGGATCGGATCTTCCTGCATGAGGGAGTATCGGCCGTTCAGGCTATTGTCTCAACCTATACCCCTCTCCGGCGAATTGTCGGCGTGAGTTCGATCACAGCCGCGTCATCAGGTGCCAGGGACGAGTGGGGGCGTCCGAGAGCGGGGTGGGTGTCCCTTGAGAACCCTCCGGAGACCGACCCGTCAGCGGATCGCATTCCTGGCGGCCGCCGCGGTGGTCCTGGGGTCACTGCCGGCTGGCTGCGGCGGAGGCTCGCACGCGAGCTCGACCTCGGTGTCGGCGCCCACCTCCGCCGCGGCGCCCGCCACCGCCGCCACGACCACGACCACGACCACGACCGCACGGGACGTCGCCCGGGCCAGAGCGGCCGCACACCGATCCCGGCGCCGCCAGGAGCGCGTTCTCGACGCCGTCGACCGGCGCATGCGCCGTCGCTATCGCACCTTTGCGACCACGCCCGGCCTCGGCTTCGGCCCCGGGCCGCGCGACGTGGTGGACTACGGGGTCGACAGGCTCTGGCGGCGCGGCATCGACGGTGCGGGCACCACCGTCGCGGTGATGGAGGGATGGGACGATCCCGGGATCGCCCGCTACGTCGCGACCGTTGACAGGCGGCTGGGCGGACTGCCCAACCCGAGGATCACGACGATCTTCCCCTCCGGCGACCATCGCCTTCCCCACACGTGCCCGCCCGCCATGGCCAGGCTCGGCGCCTATGCCGGGTGCGGCTCGTGGACGCTCGAGATCGAGCTGGATGTCATGGCGGTGCACCTGATGGCGCCCTACGCCCGGATCGTCATCGCGGTCACGCCGCCCGACAGCGAGCGCACCGACGACGCCGCCGACAACGTCGCCCCGCCCGAGATCATGGAGGGCGTGGAGGCGATCAGCCGCCACCACCTCGCCGACGTCGTCTCGATCAGCGACGGCAGCGGCGAGGACGACTACCGCTACGGCCGCGCCGAGGTGACCGCGCAGGATCCCGGTGAGCTGACCGCCGCGGTGGCCGGGATTCCGGTCGTGGTCGCCACCGGCGACTGCGGTGCGACGCAGGCCTACCCCGTCGACGACGGACGGTGCGCCGCCGCGCCGGAGACGTCGGTCTGGAGCGACTCGCCGTGGACGCTCGCCGTCGGAGGAAGCCTGACGGATCTGAGCGACACGGGCCGGCGCCTGGGATCTGACCCGCTGTGGGCCCATGCGGGCGCCGGGCTCTCGACGATCTTCCGTCGCCCGGGCTACCAGGCCGCAGTGGCGTCGATCACCCGCAGCGCGATGCGGTCCGTGCCCGACGTCACGATGGACGCCGAGCAGGGCACCTCGATCGCGGCGCCGCTGATGGCCGGAATCCTCGCCCTGGCCACCCAGGCCGACGGCGGCCGCGACGTCGGACCCGTCGACCCGGCGCTCTACGAGCGGCTCGGCCCCCGGGGTGCCGCCGACGGCATCGTCGACGTCGTGCGCGGCAGCGATCCGATCACCACCGGCGGCAGGACGCTCTCGCCGGGGTTCACCGCCCGTCGGGGATTCGACGTCGCCAGCGGCTGGGGCACGGTCTCCGCCCCCCGCTTCGTACCCGCGCTCGTGCGCGCCACCCGCGGCCTGGAGCAGGAGCGCGGGGCCCGAGCTCGCGCCGCCGCCACGCTGGCCGTCCTGCGCCGGGCGGTGCGGCTGCGTCCGGCCCGCGTCGGCGAGGCGGACGTCTCACATCTGAGGGCGACGGGCTTTCTCCCCCTTCACCCCGTCGTCCTGTCCATCGACGGGCGCCGGATCGCCCGGCTTCATGCCAACCGACGCGGCGACGTCACGGCCACGATCGCTCCGGCGCGGCTGCACCTCGCCGCCGGGACCCACGTCGTCGCGCTGCGCAGCATGCTCATCACCGTGACCGGGCGGCTCGTCACGCGCTGAGCCCACGCCGGCCGTTGCGCTCAGGACGCCGAGGCGACAGGGGCGATGGTGAAGACGATCGCGACCGTCGCGTCCACCTCCTGAACCCCCGGGTGCACCGTGGTCGGCGTCGAGGACGCGCCGCTCGTCGTCGGGGTGGCGGCGCGACCGGGCTCGGCGACGACCCCCGACTGCGGGTTGAGGCTGATCGACTGCACCCCGGTGACCGTGTAACCGAGCTTGGCGGCGGCGGCGTTGGCCTGACGCTGGGCATCGGCGATGGCCGCGTTCTCCGCGGCGACCTCGCCGGCCGACGGGTCGGAGAAGGAGAAGTTCGGCCCGCTGAGGTTGTTCGCTCCGGCCTGGTTGGCCGCGTCGATCACGCGGCCCACGATCGACGCCGCCGAGGTGATCGACACCGACTCGCTGGCCGTGCAGCGCCGGATCACGTGCCGGTCCCCCTTGGGCCCGACGTGGACGCGACCACAGCTGGTGTTGACCGATCCCGTCTGGATCCCCGACACCGGCACGCCGACGCCCCGCACCGCGGCCACGATCGCATCGACGCTGCGGTTGGTGGCCGACAGCGCCGGCGCGGAGGTCGAGGCAAAGCGGGTGACCGACAGTGATAGCGACGCGACGTCGGGCTTGATCATCACCGACCCCTGGCCCTCGACGCTCAGCGTCTGAGGCGACGCGGTATCGGCGAGCGCCCCGGGCGCCACGCCCAGTGACATCAGCGCCACCGCGGTCGCAATTCGCGCATGCACAGAGATCCTCCCTCGATCGGCCGACACAGGTCCTGCACGCTATACGTCGCAGCGCGCCCGTCGTCACGCACCTTCAGACGCGCCCTCGCCTTCAAACCCGACCAGCCAGTGGATGCCGTGGCGATCGAGGACCTGTCCGTCGCTCGCGCCCCACGGTCTCCGAGCCAGCTCGTCGATCACCGTTCCGCCCTCGGCCAGGCGCGCGAACCAC
>CAJCHX010000825.1 GCA_903970215.1 Acidobacteriaceae bacterium | reverse complement strand
GTTCGCGGGTTTGACGTCGCGATGCACCAGCCCCTGAGCATGGGCGGCGTCGAGCGCGCCGGCGACCTGCTCGACCAACGTCACCGCCCGCGCGGGTGGCAGCGGCCCGCCTCGGAGGGCCTCGGCGAGGTTCTGGCCCTCCACGAGCCGCATGTCGATATAGAGGACACCGTCGATCTCACCGAAATCGTGGATCGGGATCACGTGCGGGTCGGCGAGCCGTGCCACGGTCTGGGATTCGCGGATGAATCGTCCCCGGAAGTCGGGGTCCTCGGCCAACGAAGCGTGCAGGACCTTGAGAGCCACGTCGCGATCGCGGCGTTCGTCGTGCGCTCGGTACACCTCACCCATGCCGCCGCGACCGAGCAATCGGCCGATCGCATACGGCCCGAGCGTTGTTCCGGTGCGAGTGCCCTCGTTCTCAGTCAATTGCCTGTCCCCCCGAACGCCCCAGATGGCGATGTACAGGATGCTATTCCTGGGCACCGACAGATTTGGTCGTTCGACGATGCGGTGGCGAGCGACGCGGCGATCGCCGAGCCGGTCGGGCGTAGGGTGACGCCATGACGAGAGCAGTACTCGAGGATCGGGACGTGGTGATCGGGTTCTTGGCGGATATGGCCGGGGACCGCGTGGACGAAGCGCTGGCGGCGTTCGATGAGGACATCGTCTACAGCAACGTGGGGCTGCCGACGCTGCGGGGGCGCCGGCAGGCCGGACGGGTGCTGAATCTGTTGCGCCGCAGCGTCTTCGGATTCGGAGTCGAGGTGAAGTCGGTCGCGGCCGACGGCGGCACGGTGCTCACCGAGCGGGTGGACGAGCTGCGCGTGGGCCCGCTGCGCGCCCGGTTCTGGGTGTGCGGGCGGTTCGACGTCCGCGACGGCCGGATCGTGTTGTGGCGCGACTACTTCGACAACCTCGATGTGCTCAAGGGGCTGGTGCGCGGCATCGTCGCGCTCGCGATTCCCGCGGCGCAGCGCCCGCTGCGTGCGCTCGAGCGCTGACGGCGGTCACGACCTACATGCCAGAGCGTCGGCGACCCTGCATAGGGGACGCCGACGCTCCATGACCGAGATCGTGACCGCTACAGCGTGCGGGCGATGATCTCCTTCATGATCTCGTTGGTGCCGGCGTAGATCATCTGAACCCGGTTGTCGACCCAGAAGCGGGCTGCAGGATATTCGGCCATGTAGCCGTAGCCGCCGAACAATTGCAGGCATTCGCTGGCCACCTGCTGTGCGCGATCGGACGTCCACCATTTGGCCATCGCCACGGTCGGGATGTCCAGCTCGCCCTTGACGTGCTTGTCGATGCAGTCGTCCACGAACACCCGCGCGATCGTGGTCTCGGTCTTCGCCTCGGCGAGCTTGAACTTGGTGTTCTGGAAGCCGAAGATCGGCCGACCGAACGCTTCGCGCTCCTTGGTGTAGCGCAGCGTCTCCTCGAAGATGACCTCCATACCGGCGACGCACGCGTGGCCGATGATCAGTCGTTCCTGCGGCAGCTGCTGCATCAGCTGGTAGAAACCGAGACCCTCCTGCGTGCCCAGCAGGTTCGCCGTGGGGACGTGCACGTCGTCGAAGAACAGCTCCGAGGTGTCTTGGCCCTTCTGGCCGATCTTGTTGAGGATCTTTCCGCGCCGGAATCCCTCGCGGTCTCCCTCGACCAGCACCAGCGAGATGCCTGAGGCGCCCTGGTTGGGATCGGTCTTCGCGACCACGATGATGATGTCGGCCTGCGAGCCGTTGGTGATGAACGTCTTCGAGCCGTTGATGACGTATTCGTCGCCGTGCTTGATGGCCCTGGTCTTGACGGCCTGGAGGTCGGAGCCGGTGCCGGGTTCCGTCATCGCGATGGCGCCGACGGCGTCGCCGGACGCCATCCGGGGCAGCCACGTCTGCTTCTGCTCCTCTGTGCCGTACGCGAGGATGTAGTGCGCCACGATGCCGTTGTGCAGCGATACACCCCACGAGGTGTCGAACGCCTGTGCTTGCGCACTGATCAGCACGGCCTCGTGCCGGAAGTCGCCGCCGCCGCCGCCGTACTCCTCGGGAATCGACAAGCAGAGCAGACCGAGCTCGCCGGCTTTGTTCCAGAGGTCGCGATCGACGTGGTGCTGCTCGGTGTACTTCTCGATGTTGGGAGTCAGTTCCTTCGCAAGGAAGCTGTCGGCCATGTCGCGGAGCTGGTCCATCTCATCGTTCATCCAGCTCGAACGGCGTGGGGGCATAGGTCTCGCCTTTCTTCGGATGCGGCGGTGTCTCGGGAAAAACAAGCGCGCCTGCAGGTATTTGGCATGCTACGCCACCTTCACTCGCCAGCGAACTCCCAGGTGTGTCCATATCATCGTGGTCGTGACTCGAGACCCGGCCGCCGCGCGGCCCCGCGGCGGGGAGTGTCGGCCCTGACGGCCGCGCTGCGCT
>CAJCHX010000824.1 GCA_903970215.1 Acidobacteriaceae bacterium | reverse complement strand
CGGTGCCGAACAGCTCCTCGATCAGCCGCATCAGGTCGGCCAGGAAAGCGTCGGCGAAGGTCGACAAGGCCGCGACCGTTTCGCGCAGGAGCTGCTCCGAGCCGGTCGCGACGGCGTCGACGGCCGCGCACAGCCTGCAGTCACCGGGCTGCCCGTCGGGGTGTGCGAGGTGGTCGGCCATGGCCGACGCGAGCCACGGGCGCACTGATTCGATGAGTCGCGAGGCGGCCAGATAGAACTCGTCGATCCGCGGATCGCCCCACGGGCCACTACCCGTCTGCCCTGATCCGGAGCCGTCGGACGCCCCGCCCCCGGCTGCGGGGCCGACGCCGGGTTCGGGTGCGGCGTCAGGCTCCGACAACTGGCCACACCTCCGGATCGGGCGCGAAACTGACGCGCAAGTCGCCCTCAGCGTACGTCGCACCCGCTACCACACATCGCCGAAGCACCGACGGTAGCCGCACCCGGCGCCGCACCCCTTCGGCCTCGATCACCACGTCCTCCTCGACGCGGCCCAGGGCGATGGTGGTGGGGTCCACCAGCGGCAGTGCGACGGTCCACTCGTACCGGGCGTCGAGCCCCGTACCCTCGACGTGCCGCACCGTCGGATCGGCGGGCGGGGCCCCGGTTCGCAACGCCGTCAGCGGGTCGGAGCCGTCCGGGCCGACCATCCTCAGGCGATCGGCGTCGCGGGTGTCGGACAGCGGGGCGGACGCCTCGTCGACCTCGAGGACCGGACGCCCCAACTCCGCGCCGAGCGCCCGCGCGCCGTCGACGGCCGCGACCTGTGCCGCCAGCCGCCGCGCGAACCACTGCAACGCGGGGTGCGGGAGGTCGTGCGCGAATCGGGGATCGGCACGCAGCACGCGATTGACGACCAGGCCGGAGGGACGAAGGCCGAGCAACTCGAGTGCTGCGAGCTCGCGCCGCGCGCGCGGCACGCGCGCACCGTCGGCCGTCATCACGTACAACAACTCGAGCGCCGTGCGATCCCCCACGAACGCCGCGAGTTCCTCGGCGAGTTCCGTCAACCGCTCGGCGAGGATCAGGCCGGCCAGTGCACCCGTGGCGGGTGCATCCACCGAGACCGAACCGGACAACCGGATGTGCCGCGGCCACACGCGTTCGAGGTAGGCGGCGATCGACGCGGGCGCCGTCAGCAACGCCACCAGCGCCTCGAACCCCGGCGCATCCACGATGACGGTCTGGTACACAAGCCCGGCGTCGTCGGCGGCGGTCGCGTAGCGATGGATCGCGGAGAGGGTCAGGAGGTGCTCGGCATCTGCCAGGCCGGTGAGTTCCGGCGGCTCGAGGACGAACGGATCGAAGCCGGGTTCGGCACCGTCGCGCGCGGCGGGCCGGGTGGCGCGGACGGTGCCCGCCACCCGTTCCCACCAGTGCGCGAGCAGGACCACGGGATTGAGATGCACATGCTCGTAGTCCTGGCCGCTCACGTCGCGGTCCGCCGCTTCCGGGCGAGGGTTCAGGATCGGATCCTCCACCCGACCCACCGACACCAGCAGCGTCCGGCCGCCGCGCGCCGCCGCGCGGGCGGCCACGGTACATGCGACCGCTGTCCTGCCCGCACCGCCGGCTCCTGCGACGACCAGCGTGCGCGGTGGCCCGTCAGACACCTACTCGCCGTCGCGCCCTTCGGCGCGCCTCTCCACCAGGCCCTCCACCTGCCGCTTGAGCTCCTTCAGCGCGGTGTCGGTGATCGTCTTCTCGGCCTTGCGGCGCAGCATCCCGAGCATCGGGATGTGCAAGGTGACCTCGAGGGAGTACGTCACCGTGGTCGAAGTCCCGTCGGCGGACGGCCGCAGCTCGTACTCGCCGTGTTGGCTACGCTGCAAGGTCGACTCCGCGAGGTCCCATTCCACCGCACGGCCGCCCTCGGCCCAGTTGTAGACCAGTTCGTAGGTGTCCTTGAGGAAGCCCTCCGCCACCACGAAGCGCACCCGGCGCGGCGTACCGTCGGCACCGCGCTGCAGGACGGTCACCTCTTTGGCCGCCGACACCCACTCGGAGTAGCGGTCGAAGTCGGCGATCACGGCCATCACCTGGTCGGCGGGCGCGACGATGACGATCGACTCCTGCGTGCGGTCACTCACCTGGGTACCTTCCCCTCCGTTGCCGTATCGGGCTCGTCCGATAACGCCGGCTCGCCCAGTGCCCGGCCCTGTTCGGCCGTGAACTTCGCGTCGAGCATCGCCGACCGACCGCTCAGCCGCCGGTCGCGTGTCTGCGCGGCCACCTCCTCCGGGGCCATCGGCCGAAGTGGCTCCGCATGGAGGAAGTAATGGAGCAGCACCCCGTCCAGAGCGGGCTCGATCCACATCTCCGACGTACCGGTCAACGCGCCCTCCACCTTCCACCGCAGGCCGCGCTTCCCGCGATCGTCGGTGATGGACAGGAGCAGGTCGGGGAACCAACGCCGCCAGCGCCGCTCCCCCGCGAGAGCGGCCGCGACCCGGCCCGGTCCGGCGGCCACGAATGCCACGTCGGCGACTTGGATGGTGCTCACTTCATAAGCTTCACACATCCGTCTGGACGGTGGACGGTGCGTGCCGGTTAAGGCGGGTACATGTGGCCTTCACCGACGACCGGACCCCGCCCGACCACGGTGTAGGGTTCACCACACTTACAGGTAAGAGCCCGACCGGAGGATCGCGTGCGCGAAATCGCTGTGCCTGCCAACTTCACCGTTCCCGACGATGCGTCGACCGTGGACATCCTGTTCGATACCGCATCGTCGGCGCCGCAGAGCGTGCGCATCAAGCGCCTGGTCGGCGACACCTGGCGGCCCGTCACCACCCGTCAGTTCGCCGCCGACGTGGTCGCTGTCGCGAAGGGTCTCGTGGCACAGGGCGTGGAACCGGGAGACCGGGTGGCCCTGATGTCCTCGACCCGGTACGAGTGGCCCGTGATCGACTACGCGATCTGGGCGGTGGGGGCCGTCACCGTGCCGGTGTACGAGACCAGCTCGGCGGGTCAGCTGGACTGGATTCTGCAGGATTCCAGTGCTGTGCTGCTCGTGATCGAGGGCGACAAGCAGGCGAAGGAGGTCGACGCTCTGGGTGGCGCCCTGTCCGCCGTCGACCGGGTGCTCCGGATCGACCCCGCGCCCGGCGAGAAGGGGGCGATCGAAGCGCTCACCGCCGAAGGCGCCGACATCACGGAGGACGAGGTGCACGCGCGCCGCGTGGGCGTCAAGAGTTCGGACGTGGCGACACTGATATATACGTCCGGTACCACGGGCCGACCCAAGGGCTGCGAACTCACGCACGCCAACCTGCTCAGCGAGGTCGACGCGATCCTGGGCTCGTCGATCGGCGACGTGGTGCGCGCACCGGGAAGCTCCTCCTTATTCTTCCTGCCGATGGCACACGTGCTCGCCCGCGCGGTATCGATCGCGTGTTTCAAGGGCGGCACGGTGGTCGGCCACTTCAACGACACCCGCAATCTCGTCCCGCAGTTCTCGGTGTTCCAGCCCGGAATCGTGCTCTCGGTGCCCCGTGTCTTCGAGAAGGTCTACGCCGGTGTCGAGAAGAGCGCGAACGACAGCGGCAAGGGGAAGATCTTCGCGATGGCCGCGCAGACGGCGATCGACTACAGCACCGCGCTCGACAACGGTGGGCCGTCGCTGGTGCTCAAGGCGAAGCACGCCGTGTTCGACCGGCTCGTGTACTCGAAACTCAAAGCCGCCCTGGGTGGACGGTGCACGGTGGCCATCTCGGGCGGCGCGCCGTTGGGCGCACGCCTGGGCCATTTCTTCCGCGGCGCCGGGCTGACGATCCTGGAGGGCTACGGGCTCACCGAGACCACCGCCGCGATCACGGTCAACGTACCCACCGCGCAGAAGGTGGGGTCGGTCGGCCGTCCGCTGCCGGGCCAAGCGGTGCGCATCGCCGACGATGGCGAGCTGCTACTCAAGGGCTCGGTGGTGTTCGGCGGCTACTGGAAGAACGAGGAGGCCACGGCCGCCTCGCTCGAAGACGGTTGGTTCCATACCGGTGACCTCGGCGCGATCGACGAGAACGGCTTCGTCTCGATCACCGGTCGCAAGAAGGAGCTGATCGTCACGGCCGGAGGCAAGAACGTCTCCCCCGCCCCGCTCGAGGATGCGCTACGCGCCAACCCGCTGATCTCGCAGGCGATGGTCGTAGGCGATCAACAACCGTTCATCGCGGCGCTGATCACGATCGACCCCGAGGTGTTCCCGGCCTGGAAGGCACAACACGGCAAGCCCGACTCGGCCTCGGTCGCCGATCTGCGCGACGACGCCGACCTCCTCGCCGAGATCAACGGCGCGGTGGCCACCGCGAACTCCACGGTGTCGCACGCCGAGGCGATCAAGAAGTTCCGGGTCCTGCCCGTGGACTTCACCGAGGAGACCGGCGAGATGACGCCGACGCTCAAGGTGAAGAGGAATGTGGTCGCCAAGAAGTACGCCGACGTGATCGATTCGATGTACGCCACGTAGTCGAGGCGCGGGGCCTAGTTCGAGGACAGCAGGGTTTGCAGGCGGGTGCCCAGGTGGCGCCAGTCGAAGTGTTGTTGCACCAGTTCGCGGCCGCGCGCTCCCATGGCACGGGCCCGGTCGGGGTCGGCCAGTACAGCGGCGACGGTGTCGGCGATCCGCGCGACGTCACGCCCGGGAACGACGTGGCCGGTCTCGCCCTCCCAGACCGTCTCCGGTGCGCCACCCGAGTCGCCGGCCACCACGGGGACACCACTGGCCGACGCCTCGAGAAAGACGATGCCCAAACCCTCGACGTCCAGGCCCCACCCTCGGGTGCGGCAGGGCATCGCGAACACATCTCCCAGGTTGTGGTGCGCCGCGAGCTCGTCCGACGCCACGGACCCGGTGAAGAGCACCTGGTCGGTGACGCCGACGGTGGCGGCCAGGGTGTGCAGGGTCTCGGCGTACGGGCCGCCGCCGGCGATCACCAGACGGGCTCCGGGCACGTGGGCGCGGATCCGCGGGAGCGCCCGGATCAGCATGTCCTGCCCTTTGCGCGGCACGAGCCGCGACAGGCACAGGATGGTCGGCTCGTCGACGCCGAGGCCGTAGCGACGACGCAGCTCGGCGCGGGCCCCGGGGTCGGGACGGAAGACGCTCGCGTCCACACCCGGGGGTAGGTGCTCGAGAGCGCAGTCGGCGCCGAATGCGGCCGCGAACCGGCCACGGGTGTACTTGCTGACATAGGTCACCACATCGGCAGTGTCGCCGATGCGGCGCAGGCAGGCGCGGGCCGGTGGGATCATCGACCAGCCGACCTCATGCCCGTGGGTACACGCGAGAACGCGGTCGGCGCCCGCGCGGCGCAAAGGATCTCCGAGCAGTGCGAGCGGTGCGGCCGCACCGAACCACACCGTCTCGATGTCGTGCGCTCGCACCAGGTCCCGGGCCCGGCGGTACGCGTCTGGGGTGGGCAACAGCAGGGTGGTCGGGTGGCGTACCACTTCGTACGGCTGCGCTGCATCGAACCGGGTGTGGCTGTCTGAACGCCAGCGCGATGCGTACACCACCAACTCGTCCGGTGGCAGCTGTCCGGCGAACGCCTGCAGATACGACTGGATACCCCCGGGACGGGGCGGGAAGTCGTTGGTCACCAACAGCGTCCGCGGCATGGGGAACACCGTAGCCGGGCGCGCGCCGCGCCTGCCGCAGCGGGTATCGACGCCCACAGGCGCACCGCTGGAGTTCGGCGCGGCCCGTTTCGGTCAGTAGCGCACAGCCGCCTCGAACGGCCCCGCCCGGTCGATCGGCACCACTTGCACGGGGACGCCGAACGTCGGGGCGTGCACCACGAAGCCGTTACCGATGTACATGCCGACGTGCGACGCCGACGAGTAGTAGATGATCAGGTCGCCCGGCTGCAACTGGGCACGCGAGATCGGCTGGCCGCCTGCGAGCTGCGCCTGCGACGTCCGCGGCAGGGACACGCCGGCCTGCCGGTAGGACCACATCATCAGTCCGGAGCAGTCGAACTGCCCCGGTCCGGTGGCACCCCACGAGTACGGGTCGCCGATCCGCGACAGCGCGGCTTGCACGGCGACGAGCTGCGGCGAGGTCCCCCTGGGGATGAGGCGCGGGTCGAACGGCACCGTCGGCCCGACGAGGGCGGAGCGCTGCGCACCGGTCAGGCTGTCGTACATCGCCTTGACCCGAATGATGTCCATGGCCAGCTGCGTCTTCTTGCGCTGCCAGTCCGCGCTCACCTGCTGCGCCTGTGCGGCGGCGGACGCCGCATCCCGCTCGGCCTGCGCGGCCACGTTCTCGGCTACGTCGGCAGCACGCTTCGACCGCACGAATGCAGCCACGGTCCTGGCGACGTCGCGGCTGATGAAGTCGAGGGCGGTCATCTGGTCGAGCATCTGCTGCGGCGAGTCGCTGACCAACAGGGCGAACAGCCGGTTGGTACGGCCACCCATGTAGTTGGCGCGCACCACGGCGTCGACGTCCTGCTGCAGAGCGTCGCGCTGCGCGGTGACGATCGCCACCTGGTGTTGCGCGCTGGTGAGGGCGATGTCGGCAGCTCGCTTCGCCGCGGTCTTCCGGGTGACGTCCACCTGAGCGGCCGCACTCGCCTCGTCGGCCACCTCGGCTTGGTGGGACAGCTGCTTGTACTGCTTGAGCACAGAATCGGTGTCGGTAGCCGGGTCGGCACCGGCGTCCGCGACGACGGCGCCGACCGCCAAGGTCGCGACTGTCGCGGCGGCGACAAGGCTCCGGGCCACGCCATTGAACTTCTTGCGGTTGACGAATGCGGGCACGGAACGCGCGAATCCTTCCGATCGGCAATCTGCCGCCCGAGGGGGCGGCGCCCCGCCAGGCTACGGAACGAGCCTCGAGGCGGGGCTGCCGGGGGTACTACGACGACGGTGTCTTTTGTGGGTGGCCGGGGGCCGGCCGCAGGATCAGTAGCGGCGCGCCGCGTACACCCGCATCGCGTGCAGCGGAGTCACGTGCACCGGGACGCCATAAGTGACCGACTGGACGACCTTGCCGTCACCGATGTACAGCGCGGCGTGGCTGCCACCGTTGTAGATCACGATGTCACCGGGCTGCAGCTGGCTGATCGGGACGGGGATGCCGCCGCCCAGCTGGCCCCAGCTGTCGCGAGGAACTTGGATGCCCGCCTGCCGCATCGACCACTGGACCAGGCCGGAGCAGTCGAAGGCGTTGGGGCCTGCGGCGCCGTAGGAGTACGGGTCGCCGATCCGCGACAGGGCGGCCTGCACGGCACGGGCCTTCACGCTTCCGGGCGTCACCTCGACGACCCGGCTCGCGATCGACCGGTGCAGGTCCTGCGCAACCTTGCGCTTGGCGATCTTCTTGAACTTCTTCTTGGCGATCGGCTGCGCCCGGAACTCGTGTGTGTGCAGGCCGTGCGCAGGCGCCGCAGCAGCCACGGCCGCGGGGGCGGCCAGCGTTCCGATGGTGACCGCGCCGACGGCGAGCGCGCCACGGGCGGCGGTCGCACTGCGAGAGGGCTGCGTGTGCAAGCGGTGTTTCGCCACGAAGAGTCGTCTCCTGTTTTCTTCCCTGTCGCCGACCGGGTTAGCTGACGGGTTCGGGCGTGGAAGATGCCCTACCCCGGGGCGTGAGCCCCGGCGATTCACCCCAGGTGTTGCAGGTGGGTCCCCGGCGGAGCCGACTGGCTCCTTAGGCGGCGATCCCCGCGGATCGGACCGGTTGGTCCGGATGAATCCCGCAAGGTCTCGGAAAGATTACGAAACGGCATACGTCCGTGTCCAACGATTCGCGAAACCTGCATGCAGGCTGTGAATGTCACCCCACCCGTCGCGGCGCACGCAAACCCGCTTGAAATGCCCTCCCACCAGCGGATTTGTCCCTCCCCGAGGGTACCGCACGCAGTTGCGGCAGCATTCCGGCCTCCGCGAACACGGCGATGGCCCGATTGATCTCCTCAACTGGTCCTCCAGCGTTACCCAGCGCGCCCCGCGAATCCGCGTTTGTGCCGGTAGAAGCCACGACCGGGCCCAGAATCAGGCCGATGGAGCAGCCGTCGCAGGCCCGCGGACGTCCTGGGCAGGTGGAGCAGTCGATACGCATTGTGATCTCCGTCTCATTTAGCGGCTGTTCGGCAGCACCGGCGTGTCGGCTCCGGCGTTCGACCGCACCGTACGACCCACCCCCGACAACTCCCGTCGAGTTACACCGCTGTGATTCACCTGTCGTACCCCCGTCCTACGGTCGCCGTATGCAGCTGATGTTCGACGACCTCCCCGAGCTCGACGACGGTGATACCGGATGCGAGCGGCACGGCGGAACGCGAGACACCGACCTGCGGGACGTGACGTTCGTCGTGGTCGACCTCGAGACCACCGGGGCCAGCCCGCGCGGCGGCGACCGGATCACCGAGATCGGCGCGGTCAAAGTCCGCGGCGGCGAGGTACTCGGCGAGTTCGCCACCCTGGTCGACCCGCAGTGCGGCATCGCGCCCCACATCGTGCATCTGACCGGGATAACCACCGCGATGGTCACGGGCGCGCCGACGATCGACTCGGTGCTGCCCGCATTCCTCGAATTCGCGCGGGGCTCGGTCCTGGTCGCCCACAACGCACGGTTCGACATCGGCTTCCTCAAGGCGGCGGCCACCGCGACCGGGAACGAATGGCCCAAAGCGCAGACGCTGTGCACAGTCCAGCTCGCGCGTCGCGTCCTCACCCACGACGAGGCGCCGTCGGTCAAATTGTCCGAACTCGCTCGGCTCTTCCGTACCGCGACCACGCCGACGCACCGCGCGTTGGACGACGCCCGCGCCACCGTCGACGTGCTCCACGGGCTCATCGGGCGCGTGGGCAACCAGGGTGTGCACACCTTCGGCGAGCTCCGCGACTACCTGCCCGCCGTCTCGGCCGCGCAGCGGGCCAAGCGCTCGCTCGCGGCGAACCTGCCCGAGCGACCGGGGGTGTACCTGTTCCGCGGCCCCGGCGACGAGGTGCTGTACGTGGGCACCGCGTCGGACCTCCGGCGACGGGTGCGCAGCTACTTCACGTCCTCGGAGACCCGCGGACGGATCAAGGAGATGGTGGCGCTCGCGACCCGCGTCGACCACGTCGAGTGTGCACACCCGCTCGAGGCGGCGGCCCGCGAGCTGCGGCTGATCGCTGCCCACACGCCGCCGTACAACCGGCGCTCGCGGTACCCGCGCCGGGGCTGGTGGGTCTGCCTGACCGTCGAAGCGTTCCCGCGCCTGGCCGTGAAGCGGTCCGCCGGACTCGGCCTGCCGTGCGTGGGCCCCATCTCCCGCCGCGGCGACGCCGCCGATATCGCCGATCTCGTGTCCGACTACTGCGGCCTGCGCACGTGCACTGCGCGGCTCGGTGCCGCAGGCCTGCACTGCTGCGGACTGGACCCGTCAGGCACCAAGCCGGTCGGCGGCTGTCATGCGGCGTGCGCGCTACCCGAGTCGGCCGCCGCGTACCGGCCGCGGGTCGACCGCGTTGCCGCGCTCCTCTCTGGGCGCTGCCAGGACGAGCTGTCCGCGATGCACGCGCGCCTGGCGTCCCTCGTGGACCGCGAGCTGTTCGAGTCCGCGGCACGGCTGCGCGACCGGATCGCCGACCTCGTCGGCGCACTCAACCGCACGCACGCGCTGGTTCGATTCGCCGATGTCGCCGAGCTCGCCGTCGCACAGTCCGACGGTGCGGGCGGCTGGCAGCTGTCGATCGTGCGGCACGGCCGGCTGGCTGCGGCCGGCACCGCGCCCCGCGGGGTTCCGCCGATGCCGGTGCTGGAGCGCCTGCGAGCCGCGGCCGAGTTCGTCGACGCCCACGGTGTCCATGACGCGGGCCCGACCGGCCTGTTCCCCTCCGATGCACTGCACGGCGCCAGCCCGGAGGAGGCCGCGCTGCTGCGCCGCTGGGTGCTGCGGGCGCACACCCGGATCGTCGACGTCGACGGCACCTGGGCCGAGCCCGCACACGGCGCCGGGCGGTGGCTCGACTGGGCGCGGCAAGCAGGTGACGCCGCGCGGGACGGCCGGGCCGCCGCCGGCGCCTACAGTGAGACCCGACAGCCGCGCGCGGCCTGAGCCGCCCGTCGACCAGCAGGAGGTATCGGACGTGATCACCGCCATCGTCCTGATCAAGGCGAATGTGCACCACATCCCGGAGACGGCACAGGCGGTGGCCAACATCGCCGGGGTCACCGAGGTCTACTCCTGCGCGGGCGACATCGACCTGATCGCCAAGCTGCGGGTGCGACAGCACGACGAGATCGCGTCGGTCGTCACCGACCGCATCAACCGCCTCGACGGCGTGGAGTCCACATCCACCCACATCGCATTCCGCGAATACTCGAACGCCGAGCTCGATGGCGGCTTCGACATCGGCAACTGAAGACGGCGACTGATGCCGGCAACTGAAGGCGGCGACCGTCCGTTGCGACCGACCGGGCCCGGCCGATCAGCGCGCCGCGAGTTCCTGACTTCGCACGATCCACCGCTCGAGCAGATCTGCCGCGGCCCCCGAGTCGACGGCCCGCGCCGCGCGGGCCAACTGCGGTGCCAGGGCGTCCGTGACCGGCCGGTCGTCGGCGACACCGTCGAAGACGGCCAGCGCTCCGGCGGCGTTGAGCAGCACCGCGTCGCGCACCGGGCCGGTCTTGCCCGCGAGTAGATCGCGAGCCACTCGAGCGTTGACCGCAGCGTCGCCGCCCCGCAGATCGTCGAGCGTCACACGCGCCAATCCCAGCGCCGTGGGATCGACCGTCTCCTTGCGCACCCCGTGCGAGTGCACCCGCCACACCGTCGACGTCGACGCGGTGGTCAGCTCGTCGAGGCCGTCGTCGCCGCGCACGACCAACACATCGGCGCCCCGGTCCGCGAACGTCTGCGCGACGACGGGCGCGAGATCGGCGAACGCACAGCCGATCAGCCCGGCGGTCGGACGCGCCGGATTGGTGAGCGGCCCCAGCACGTTGAACACGGTCGGGATCCCGATCTGGCGCCGGGTCGGACCCGCGAACCGCAGGCCCGAGTGGAACACCGACGCGAGGCAGAAGCCGATGCCGAGCTCCTCCACCGTCGTCGCCACGCCGTGAGCGTCCAGGCCGATCGCGACGCCGAGCGCCTCCAGGCAGTCGGCGCCGCCCGACTTCGACGAGGCGGCTCGATTCCCGTGCTTGACCACCTTGGCGCCGGCCGCCGCCACGACGATCGACGCCA
>CAJCHX010000823.1 GCA_903970215.1 Acidobacteriaceae bacterium | reverse complement strand
CTTGAGCCGCGATCAGTCCCCGATCAGATCCTTACCGCGTCCGACGATCAGAGGATCGGGGCCACCCGCCACGATCTCCTCATCCTTGTTGTCGTAGTCGAACTGGTTGAGCAGGTAGCGCATCGCGTTCACGCGGGCGCGCTTCTTATCGTTGCTCTTCACCACGGTCCACGGCGCGTAGTCGGTGTCCGTTCCGGCGAAGACCGCCTCCTTCGCCGCCGTGTACAAGTCCCACTTGTCCAGCGAGGCAAGGTCCATCGGCGACAGCTTCCACTGCCGCACCGGGTCGATCTGCCGGATCGCGAACCGGGTGCGCTGCTCGAGTTGCGTCACGGAGAACCAGAACTTGGTGAGCGAGATACCGTCCTCGACCAGCATCTGCTCGAACAGCGGAACCTGGTGCATCCAGCGGTGATACTCCTCGTCGGTGCAGAACCCCATCACCCGCTCGACGCCACCGCGGTTGTACCAGGACCGGTCGAACAGAACGATCTCGCCCTTGGTCGGGAAGTGGTCGAGGTAACGCTGGAAGTAGAACTCGCCGGCCTCGCGCTCGGAGGGCTTGACCAGCGCGACGACGCGGGCACCACGGGGGTTGAGGTGCTCCATGAACCGCTTGATGGTGCCGCCCTTGCCAGCAGCATCCCGGCCCTCGAAGGCGATCACCAGACGCTGGCCGGTCTCCTTGACCCAGTTCTGCAGCTTGAGGAGCTCGATCTGCAACAGTCGCTTCTCGCGCTCGTAGTCGGACCGGCGCATCCGCTCGGAGTAGGGGTAATTCTCACGCCAGGTGTCCACGACGTGCTGGTCCGGCGTGAGCAGCACCGGGTCGTCGTCATCGTCGTCGTTGACCGTGAACCCCGCGGTCGCACGCAGGTCCACGATCCGCTGTAGTGCCTCGCGGCCACCGATTTCACTGAGGTCGATTCCGAGGGGGAGATCCACATCCATCACCCGCAGTATGCTAAGCAGCCCCTCGGTCCAGACCGTGAACGCATGGTGAACAGACGAGGTCGCATTCGGCTCAGCTGTTTTCCATAAGTTATGCAGTATTCTGTGCCCGTGACCGCGGCGCCGCGTCGCCCGTCGACGAGAGCGGCGCGTTCTTCGGGCGCGCGACGCACCCGCGACTCGGTGAACGCTCGAGGAGGACACACGTGGACCACGACCCGCCGCTACGCGAACTCGACTTCGGCTTCTTCGGCCCCGACTCCGCTACCTGGCGGGTCTGGACCCATCCGACGGCGCTGCTCGGATTCCAGCGCGCCGTGGTGCTCGAAAACTTCGATCCCTTTCTCGCCGCCGCCGTCGCAGACCAGGCCGACGGAATCTTCACCGACCCACGCGGGCTCCTGGACCGTACACTCGGCTATTTCCTGACGGTCGCCGTCGGCGACTCCCGCACCGCGCTGACGGTGTCCGAAGCGCTCCTCGGGGCACACGCCTCGATCACCGGGGTCGAGCCGATCACCGGCCGTCGTTACCACGCCGACAACCCCGACTCGCAACTGTGGGTACACGTGACCGGCTGGCATTCGGTACTCAAGTGTTACGAGATGTACGGACCCGGTCCACTGTCACGCAGCGACGAGGCGCAGTACTGGGCCGATTGCGCCGTCGCCGCCGAGCTACAGACCTGCCACGTCGAGGACGTGCCGCACAACCGCGCGGAGGCCCGCGCCTATTTCGACGCGATGCGGCCACGCCTGTGCTCCTCGGAACGGGCGCACCGCGCCATGCACTATCTGCTCCGCACCCCGCTCGGCGCGGCCGGCCCGATATTCTGGGGCGCAAGCCATCTCGCTGCACCCGCGACCGTCGCCACGTTGCCGCGCTGGATGCGCGCAGTGGGCGGTTTCGACCAACCGGATGTGGTCTCGGCGGCGGCCCGACCGGCGATGCGGGCGGTCATCGCGGCCTTGACCGTTCCTCAGGTAGCCGACAACCTGCTGTCGCTGCTGGCGCCGGACACCGCCGCGTTGCTGCGCGAACACCGCTCCGCCGGTACCCCCACCACGCAGGAGATCACCACCCCCGGCGCGGCGCGCGTCGCCCTTGCCCGACGGGGCGTGGGACCCGCTCCGAAGCAGGGCGTGGGACCCGCTCCGAAGCAGGGTGCGGGTGCCGCCCCGAAGCGGGGTTCGGGTCCGGCATCGCAGTCCGCCCCGTCATCGCTGTAAGCGATTGCCGGACAACGGCATACCTACCGCCGTGGGTGGCCCCGCCGCGCACGGCACCGGCGGGGCCACTCACCGGAGACCTACAAGCTGCGCACCAACTGGCGCGCGAGGCGGGCCGCGAAGAGCGCGGGCTCGTCGAGCTCGCCGCCCTCCGCGAGAACGGCCGAACCAT
>CAJCHX010000822.1 GCA_903970215.1 Acidobacteriaceae bacterium | reverse complement strand
ACCTGCACGACCGTCTCACCCGGCTCTGGGTGGATGCGGAAGTGGCGCGGGTCAGCGGACTCCGGCTACGGCAGAAGCTCGCGTCGGGCCAGCCCGGGCCGGAGGGTGCGGCGACGAAGCTGTCGTTCGCCCGGATCAACCAGCAGCTGTCTGGCCTGGAGTTGGAGTTGCTGGCAGCCGACGGCCTCCGTTATTCGGACTGGACCATGGTGCGCCCGGAGCAGGTCGACTTCTTCGGCCGCGACGCCGGATACCGGTACTTGCGTGCCAAGGGCAACTCGATCGAGGGTGGCACGTCCGAGATCCTGCGCAACATCGTTGCCGAGCGGATCCTCGGGCTGCCCCCCGAGCACCGGGTGGACAAGGACGTTCCTTGGAAGGACGTGGAGAAGTGAGCGAGGGACGCGGCGTGCTGACGGACGCATTCTCACCCGACCTGCTCTACACCGATGTCGAGGACGATCTCCGTGCCTCGGTGCGGGATCTGGTCAACCGGAGATGTCCGCCCTCGCAACTGATCGCGATGTACGACCGCTCAGCGAGCGGGGCGGGGGATCGGGTGCACCCCGGTCCCGCGGTGTGGCGGGAGTTGGCGCGTGACCTCGAGTTGGCGGGGCTGCTGGTCCCGGAGGAACGCGGTGGCGTCGGGGCGTCGGCCGCGGTGGCCGGTGTCGTGCTCGAAGAATTGGGCCGCGCAGTGGTGCCCGCGCCCTTTCTCACCAGCTCGGTGATCGCTACCGTCGTGCTCCTGGCCTCGGACGCCGACGTCCTCATGAGCGCGGTCGCCGCGGGCGATCGGACCGCGGCCTTGGTGGTTCCGTTCTCTACCGCGCCCGGCGCCGGGTTTCCTGCGGTCGCGGTGGCCGACGGACGGCTGACCGGTGCCGTGCGCAGTGTGGCAGGGCTCGAGGCGGCGGATGTGCTCCTGGTTCCGGGTGACGACGGTGGCGTCTACGCGGTCGCCGCCTCGGACGCGGTCATCGATCTCGTTCCGTCCCTGGACATGACGCGCCCGGTTGCAGACGTGACCTTCGAGGACGCGTCGGGCGAGCGGATCCTGACCGACGGCCACGCTGCAGTGCGATCCGCTGTGACCTCCGGTGCGGCGCTTCTCGCATCGGAGCAGGCCGGCGTGGCCCGCTGGTGCCTCGACACAACGGTGGCCTACCTGATGCAACGGCGCCAGTTCGGCCGGATCGTCGGTGGATTCCAAGCCCTCAAGCACCGTCTGGCCGATCTGTACGCGGGCATCGAATCAGCCTCGGCTGCGGCGCGTTACGCCGCCGTGGCGCTCGGTGAGCTGGGAGCGGATCATCACGAGACGGCGGTCGCGACAGCCGTTGCGGCGGCGTACTGCGGGGACCTCGCAGTGCTCGCTGCCGAGGAAGCGGTACAGCTGCACGGCGGCATCGGCATGACGTGGGAGCACCCTGCACATCTGTATCTCAAGCGCGCCAAGGCGGATCAGATCGCCCTGGGCACGCCGGGATGGCACCGTGCCGCGCTCGCCGGCCTCGTCGATCTGCCTGCCGCCTGACCATGTCGCCCCGATAGTCCGAAAGGGTCCTCGATGAGCACGATCCAGACAGTCGCCGGCACCGTCGACTCCGCAGAGATGGGCGTCACCCTCATGCATGAGCACGTCTTCGTGCTCACATCCGACGTTCAGCAGAACTATCCGCAGGAATGGGGATCGGAGGACGAGCGGATCGCGGACGCGGTCGCCAAGTTGCGGGTCGCCTACGACGCGGGCGTACGGACCATCGTCGACCCGACGGTGGTGGGCCTCGGCCGATACATACCGAGGATCGAGCGGATCGCGGCGCAAGTGCCCTTGAACATCGTGGTTGCGACCGGCGTCTACACCTACGTCGACGCGCCCAACTTCTTCATGTACCGCGGACCGGGACTGGGGCCCGACGTTGCGGATCCCATGGTGGACATGTTCGTCCGCGACATCACGGAGGGCATCACCGGAACCCGGGTCAAGGCCGGAATGCTCAAGTGCGCCATCGACCACCAGGGCTTGACCGGCGGCGTCGAGCGCGTGATGCGGGCCGTCGCGAAGGCACATCTGGCGACCGGCACTCCGATCACGGTGCACACCCACCCGGGTAGTGAGGCCGGCTGGCAGGTCAAGCGCGTGATGTGCGACGAGGAGGGGGTCGACCCGGCGCGGATCGTGTTGGGGCACAGTGGCGACAGCACGGACTGTGACCACCTCGCGGCGCTCGCCGATGCCGGCTTCGTGCTCGGCATGGACCGGTTCGGAATCAATCTGGAGGCGACATTCGAGGCCCGGGCCGACACCCTCCTCGAGATGGTGCGGCGCGGCTACACCGAGCGGATGGTGTTGTCGCAGGACGCGTCCTGCTACATCGACTGGGTGGATCCGAATGTGATGGCGTTCATGTCCCAGTGGCACTACACCCACCTGTTCGAAGACGTGTTTCCCTACGTGCGCGAACGTGGCGTCACCCAGGAGCAGATCGA
>CAJCHX010000821.1 GCA_903970215.1 Acidobacteriaceae bacterium | reverse complement strand
CGACGTTCGCGCGGTCAGCCGAGACTTCAAGACGTTCTCGTCGGAGTTGCGCGGCATCTTCCTGGTCGACGACATCGGCGTCCCGCTCGACATCCAGCGCCTGCAGATGATCTCCATGGACCCGCCCCGTCACGACCGGATCAAAGCACTGGTCAGCAAGGTGTTCACCCCCGACCGCATCGCCGAGCACGAGGGACACATCGAGCAGATCGTCTCGCACGTACTGGACGGCGTCGCAGACCGCGCGGAGTGGGACCTGGTCGCGGACGTCGCGCGCCCGATTCCGGCCAGGGTCATCGGCTCGATGCTGGGTACGCCGCCTGAGGACGACGAGAGACTGGTGCACTGGACCAATGTCTTCACGGCCTTCGAGGATCCGAAGATCCGCGAACAGTGGTCGGACACCCAGTCGGTGCTGATGGAGATCGTCGACTACCTCGGCGGCCAGATCGCGATGCGCCGGGCCGAGCCCCGCGACGACCTCATCACCGCGATGATGAACGCAGAGGTGGACGGGGAGAAGCTCAACGACATGGAGTTGGCGGTCTTCTTCGTCCTGCTCATGTCGGCGGGCAACGACTCGACCCGCTCGGTGTACAGCGCCACCATGCTCGCGCTGCTGCGCAATCCAGATCAGCTGGCCCTGCTGCGCGAACGGCCCGAACTGATCGAAGCCACCGTCGAAGAGGGGCTGCGCTGTTTCCCCGCATTCGCCTTCATGGGGCGTGCGGCCACCAAGGACGTCGAACTGCGGGGGCAGCAGATCAAGGCCGGGGATCGGGTCCTGCTGTGGTACCTGTCGTCGAACCGCGACGCCGAGTTGTTCGACGACGCGGACAGCTTCGACATCACCCGGCACGGCCTCGACCAGCATCAGGCGTTCGGCGGGCGCGGCCGGCATTTCTGCCTCGGCGCGAACCTCGCGCGGCTCGAGCTCAAGCTGTGGATCGAGCAGACGCTCGACCGATTCCCCGATCTGGAACTCGCTGCCGAGCCCACTCGCGTCGCCTCGCTGTTCCTCAATCAATACAGCTCGATCCCCGTCCGGCGGGCGTCGTGACGGCCCCCGTCGGTACCGAATCCCGAGCGAGCTTCCGCGAGGTCGAGACCGACCTACAGATAGTGGGGCGCGACACCGTCGCCGACGGTGTGATCGCGCTGACCCTCGCGAGCCCCGACGGGGCCGAACTGCCCGAGTGGAGTGCGGGCGCCCACATCGACCTGCTGCTGCCCGACGTCGTCCGGCAGTACTCACTGTGCGGCGACACCCGCGACCGGTCCACCTGGCGGATCGGAGTCCTGCGGGATCCCGCGTCGCGCGGCGGGTCGGCGTACATCCACGACCAGCTGCACGAAGGAACGACGGTGCGGGTGCGGGGACCGCGCAACCACTTCCCGCTGGTCCACTCGCCTCGGTACGTCTTCATCGCCGGCGGAATCGGGATCACGCCCCTGCTGCCGATGATCGACGCGGCGGATACCGTGGGTGCCCACTGGGAACTCCACTACGTCGGCCGTACCCGGGCGTCGATGGGCTTCCTCGCTGAGCTGGCCCGATACGGCGACCGCGCGATCGTCCGCCCTCGCGACGAACAGGATCGGCTCGACCTCGACGATCTGCTGGGCACTCCGCGCCCGGACACCGTCGTGTACTGCTGCGGTCCTGAGCGACTGCTCACCGCAGTCGAGTCTGCATGCGGCGCATGGAGCCCCGGATCCGCGCATGTCGAGCGGTTCGCCGCGAAGGAGACCGACGAGCCGGCAGCTACCGCCGCGTTCGAGGTCGAGTGTCAGCGCTCCGGCGTCACCGTCACCGTCCCCCCGGACCGATCCATCTATCAGGCGGTGGAGGCCGCCGGAATCGACGTGCTCGGGTCCTGCATGGAAGGCGTGTGCGGCACGTGCGAATGCGATGTCATCGAAGGACTCCCGGACCACCGCGACTCGGTGCTCTCCGAGACGGAACGCGAGTCTGGCGAGACGATCCTGATCTGCGTCTCGCGGGCCCGCTCGGAAAGGCTGGTGCTGGATCTATGATCGCCGATTATCCCGTGAACTGCTGGTACGTCGCCGCTTTCGCCGACGAACTGACGGCCGACGGACTCCTCGCGCGGAGACTGCTCGGCGCGCATGTCCTGCTGTATCGGCGATCGGATGGCACGATCGTCGCCCTCGAGGACCGGTGCGCACATCGCGCGTACCCGCTCTCCCGAGGACACCGCGACGGCGACCTGGTCGTGTGCGGCTATCACGGCTGCGTCTACGACGGTGAGGGGCGCCTGATCCGCGTCCCCTCACAGGAGCGGGTGCCGGCCGGGGTCATGGTGCGCAGCTATCCGATCCGGCAGGACGGTCCGTTCGTCTGGATCTGGTTGGGCGACCCACGCGCCGCCGACCTGCGGTCCATACCGAGCGCCCCGTGGATGCTCGACCGCGACGAATGGGCCGAAACCGATGAGACCTTCCACGTCGCTGCGGGATTCCTCCTACTACACGAGCACTATCTGGACCTGACCAACGTGTTCCTGATGTATCCCGAGGCCGCACCACCCGGGATCGAGTCGTTGCCGCAACTCGACGAGGTCGAGGTGTCGGAGCGCTCGGTGTCGTACTCGCGGACACTGCCGCGAGCGACACTCGCCGAGTGGGAGGCCGAGGCCACGGGGCTCGACCGCCAGACCGTCTGCGACCGGCTGGAGGAGGGCGACTTCGTCTCCCCCGGGCTGCACGCCCAGCGGTACGTGATCATCCCCGTCGACGGAGAGCGCGCGTATCACCTGGTCCGACTGCAGGGATTCACCCCTGAGACCGACTCCACCACCCACGTGTTCCTTCGCCTCGGCCGCGACTTCGAGACTCGGCGCGGCATCGTCGCCGAATACCTCCGTGCCATGTTCCACCGGATGGCGGAGCGCGACGTC
>CAJCHX010000820.1 GCA_903970215.1 Acidobacteriaceae bacterium | reverse complement strand
ACCGGGCACCCCGGCTCCGGGCGGAGCCTCCGGTGCCCCCGCCCCTGTCGTCCACGCCGCACCGGCTCCTGCGCCCCCCGCGGCGGCCCCTGCCCCGGCCGCATCGGCGCCCGCGCTGCACCGTCTCGCCGCTCACCCGGCGGTTCGCCCCGCGATCCACCACCGTGCGGCGCCCGCAGTCGTGGAGCCACCGGCTCCACCTGCGCCGGCGCCCACTCCCGCGACCGCGGTCACTGCCTCGTCGAAGTCGACCGTGGACCAGATCGCGTCCACCGCGCTCGATTTGGCCCCCGCAGTCATCGGTCTCGCCGGTGCGATCGCCCTCATCGGTAGTGCTTCGTTCATCGATGCACTCCGCAAGGCGGTAGAGGCCAAGACCGCCTAGTGCCCGGTCAGACGACGGGAAGATCCTCGACCGCGGGGCTGCACATCCATTCGCGCAGCACCCGCGTTGCGCGGACATCGTCCTCGTTGTATTCGAGGATCCGGCGCCGCTGAGCTGCCCGCTCGTCGTCGTCGTGCCCCGGCTCGCGTCCCGACGCCACGAGGTACCACGCCATCGACGCCTCACCGCCCGCCTCCGGATCGCGCCACGCGAATCCGGCGGCGGGCGCCACCTTCTTGAGGCTGCGGCCGTCGAGCGACAGGAACGCATCGCCGACCGCGATGAACATGTCCACCCACTCGGGTGAGGCGATGAACTCCGACACGGCGGCCCTGGTCGGGATTCCGGGCTCGCCCGCGAACCGGTCCGCGGAGGCCAGGAGCCACCTGTTCTCGGCCTGCTGCGAGTAGCAGTAGGCCGCGAAGGTCTTGCCTGCGGCGTGGGCTTCGGCACGACGGTCCATCAGCCAGGCCCAGAACTCGGCGAACGAACGCGCCTCGTCCCTGGTGGGCACCGGTTCCCATGTCACGAACGGCCGGTAGCCGATATCCACGCCGTCGCGGCGCAGCCATGTGCCCCACAGGTAGGCGCCGCCCTCCTGGAAACTCTCCATGTCCACATCGACCTCCACGTCGGCGCGCCGCACCCGCACCGTCGGGCGCCGGCGGACCAGGCGCACCCCGGCTACCCACGCCCGGGCCTGCGCCCGCAGATCCCGCAAAGAGGCGCCGAGCCCCTCGGGTTCGGGACCGGCGTAGTCCGCCAGGTCGTCGACGGTGCGCACTCCTACCGCCGCGAGCACGCGGGTCGAGGTCGGGTCGGCGACCAGCCCCACGTCCCGCACAGCGGCGAGCTGCGCCTCGCACTGGTGCCACCACGGGCACCGCCGGCATTCGGCGACCCGCATCGGCTCGGTCTCGACCTCACCGGACAGGATCGCCCGACGGTCCTCGAACCGCTCGTCGTAGCCCGGCAGCAGCCCTGCCACGTCGTAGACCAGGATCCTCTCGCCGTCCGCGCCGATCACTCCACCTGTGGCCGCGGTCGAGGCGATCCCGGCGTCCCGCAACATCCGCGTGAGGTGCGCGAGACGCATCGCATCGCCGCGGTGGACGCGGGCCTTGCGGGTCTGGTCGGTGCGAGGCTCCCAGCGCTGGATGGGAGAGACGGTCGCGCCTGCTCCGGGGTCGGTGACCTTGTGGTTGACCACCAACACCGGGACGTACCCGTCCCGTGTCCATTGCAGCAGCTCACTGTGCCCGCTGCGCCCGGCTGAGCGCGGCAGCACCGCACCCCAGATCCGGGGCGCGCCCGCAGCGGCCGCCGCGAGGGTTCGTTCCACCGCACCCGGACCCGGTTCGACGACCGTCAAGGGTCCCAGCGCAGCCAGCCGGTCGCGGACGCGGGAGCGGTGCTCGGCCGCTGCCGCTTTGCGCAGCACGGCACCGACGTCGGTCGCGGGGGCCGCGTCGTCCGGCTGTCGGGACTCGAGCGCGAGTCGGTGCCGACACCCGGTCAGCGCGCGCGCCGTGACCGTCGGGCGCGCGGCCGTCGATTGCGTCGTCGAAGGTTCCACCGTCTTCATTATCGTCGCGGGTCCGACATCTACCGCTCGGCAACGCCGGGCGAGCCAGCGGCGTTCGAGTGGTGTGCGATGCTGTACGCACCACACGAGGCCCGGCGAAGGACGTGCACTGATGGGACTGTTCCGCAGCAACAAGCCGAAGACCACGCGCGCGCAGCGCCGCGCCGAGGCCCGGGCATTGAAGGCGAAGGCCCGGCTCGAGGCGAAGCTCGCGGCCAAGAACGAGGCCAAGAAGAACAAATCGTCGGTCAAGGCCGACGTCACGCGCGCCAAAGTGATCGCCAAGATGCAGGCGAAGTCGGACAAGAATCAGCTCAAGATCGCCGAGACCAACGCGAAAGCCGCGGTCGAGGGCAAGTTGCTGTCCGAGGTGAGGATCAAGCGCTACATCTCCACCGCCCGACTGCTGGCGCCGGTCGTCGCGCCGCTCGCGTACCGCGCCGCCACGGCGGGGCGCAACCAGCTCGACACGGCGCGCGCGAACCGGCTGGGGGTCCCCGTGTCCGAGGTCGCACAGTACGCGGGGCACGGCGGGGCGCTCTCGGCGCGGATCACCGCGGCCCGGCAGTCGCTGGCGAAACTGGGCACGGCGCACCCGGATGCCGAGACGGCCGCTTTCGCCGAGTCGATCAGCCATCGCCTCGACGACCTGGGCGCTGCGATCGCCACGTCGGAGTCGATGCCCACGGCGCGCCGACGGGGGGCTCACGCCGCGATCGCGCGCGAACTCGACGGCATCGAGGCCGACCTCCTCAACCGCCTCGGAGTGAGTTCCTGACGGTCCCGCGCAGCGGGCATCGACCTCGGGGCGGCCGCAACCGCGGCCGCCCCGCCGCGTCGATCGACGTGGCGCGGACGACCCCCGTCAGCGCCCGATGTACTTCAGGTTCCTGACCACTTCAGGAACCACGGCGAGGAAGACGTTGCGCGGCACGAACTTGATGCCGCCCAGACCGATCACGCGCTGCCGCGCGATGGTCTGCGACTCCATGTACTTGAGCAGGCCCTCGACGCCGTGCCGACGCCCGACGCCACTGATACCCATGCCACCCATCGGCGCCGCGGTGCTACCCCAGGCAGCCGCGTAACCCTCGTTGATGTTGACGGTACCGGCGTTGATCCGCTCAGCGATCGCCTGCGCCTGCTTGGCGCTGCCGGCGAAGACGCTGGCGTTGAGGCCGTACTCGGTGTCGTTCGCGCGCTCGACCGCCTCGTCGATCGAGTCGACGGGGTAGATGGACACGAGCGGGCCGAACGTCTCGTCGGCGTAGCAGGTCATCTCGTCGGTCACGCCGGTGAGCACCGTCGGCTCGTAGAAGTACGGGCCGAGGTCGGGGCGCGCCTTGCCGCCCGCGACTACCGTCGCGCCCTTCGCGACGGCGTCCTCGACATGCGCGGCGACCGTCTCGATCTGCGCCTTCGAGGCGAGCGAGCCCATCTCATCGGTGAAGTCGTAACCGGCGCCCAGGGCTAGGTTGCGCGTCCGCTCCGCGAAGGCCCGGGTGAACGCCTCTGCAGCCGGCCGCTCGACGTAGATCCGCTCGATCGAGATACACAGCTGCCCGGAGTTGGAGAAACAAGCCCGAGCGGCGCCGTCGGCGGTGTGCTCGATCGGCGCGTCGGCCGTGACGATCATGGGGTTCTTGCCCCCCAGTTCGGCCGAGAAGCCGATCAGGCGACGGCCACACTGCTCCGCGAGCAGCGCCCCGGTCGCGGACGAGCCGGTGAACATGAGGTAGTCGCAGGCCTCGACGATCGCCGTACCGACCTTGCCGCCCGGGCCCGGCACCACGGCGAACAGCTCGCGGGGCAGGCCGGCCTCGTAGAGGAGTTCGGCGGCGGCCAGCGCGCAGTACGGGGTCTGGCTGTCCGGCTTGATCACGACGGCGTTCCCGCCCGCGAGGGCCGCTACGGCGTCCGACACCGCGAGCGTCAGCGGGTAGTTCCACGGCGAGATCACGCCGACGACACCCTTGGGCTGGTACCGCACGCGCGTCGAGGTGAACACCGGCAGCATGCCGGCGACCCGCTTGCCCTCGAGCAGACGCGGCGCATTCTTGCCGTACCAGCGCGCCGTCATCGCGACGTCGAGCGTCTCCTCCTGGGCGTACTGCCGAGCCTTGCCGGTCTCCGCCTGGATCATGTCGACCAGGTCGCTGCGGCGCGCGTTCACCAGGTCGGCGAAGCGGAGGATCACCTGCGCCCGCTCCTTGGCCGGGCGCGCCGCCCAGTCGGCCTGGGCAGCGCGAGCGCGGGTGAACGCGACCTCGACGTCCTTCGCCGTGCCGACCGGGATGGTGGCGATCGGCTCGCCGGTGAACGCTTCGAGAACCTCGCGGCTCTCGCGGGACTCGGGGGTGTCGATGGCGGCGAGGGCACGAAGTCGATCGAAGGTCGCCGAAGAGGGAGCTGGCATGTGGGCCAGGTTACCTTCTTGTTGATTCCTGCTCAATAGTGCGCCCGTTAGTATCTGCAGCCATGACCGAAGTGCAGTTCACTCCGACCGCCGATCTCGTCGACCAGATCGGCGCTGACGTGCGCAGCTGCGACACCCAGTTCCGGCAGTTCGGCGGCCGGCGGGCGTTTGCGGGCCACGTCGTCACCGTCCGTTGCTTCCAGGACAACGCGCTGCTCAAGTCGGTGCTCGGCGAGCCGGGCGAGGGCCGCGTCCTGGTCGTCGACGGCAGCGCCGAGGGCGAGCCCTCGCTGCACACCGCGTTGGTCGGAGACCTCATCGCCGAGTCGGGCCGCTCCAACGGCTGGGCCGGCATCGTCGTCTTCGGGGCCATCCGCGACGCCGCCGTGATCGGCGCCCTGAACATCGGCGTCAAGGCGCTCGGTACCAACCCCCGCAAGTCCACCAAGACCGGACGCGGCGAGCGCGACGTTCCCGTGAGCTTCGGCGGGGTCACCTTCCACCCGGGCGACACGCTGTACAGCGACGACGACGGCATCGTGCTGGTGACTCCGGAGTAGTCCAACCCGTCAGCGTCGCCATCTCCGTCTCTTGCGGGTCGGCGACGGCGCTGTAGTCGCCTCCGGGGCGTCCCGCCGCTCATCGGTGTCGCCTTCGTCGGTGGGTCCGGGCCCGGCAACCGAGTCGGCCCCGTCGGCCCCGTCGGCCCCGTCGGTTTCCGGCCCCCTGACGACCCGTGCCTTGCGGCCGTACAGGGTGATCACATCGCCCGGCAACAACTGGCGCGCACGCCGGGTCTCGAGGGCACCGTTTACCAATACCTGCTCGTCGGCGATCACGTACTTCGCGTCCGAACCCGAGTCGATCAGCCCCGCAAGTTTGAGGAACTGACCGAGCCGAATCGACTCGTCACTGATCGCCACTTCGATGATGTCCGCCACAACGCTAGATTCTGCCGCGTCGTAGGCTCGGCCTGTGCTCCCACCCGACCCCGGCGAGTCGATCCTGCTCGCAGGCGTCCGTACGCACGTCGTGGTGGACGAGCCGCGATCGGCACCCGACGGTCCGCCCGTGCTGCTGTCGTCGGGGTTGGCCGGCAATTGGTTCGACTGGGATCACTGCGCCGCGGTGCTCGCGCTGCGACGGCGGGTGGTTCGACTCGACCGTCCCGGATACGGCCTGTCCGACCCATGGCCGCCCGGAGTGCTCCCCACCGTGGCCGCCGAGGTCGAACGCTTCCTCGCGGTGCTCGATCACCTGGGTATCGAGCGCGCAGTGCTGTGCGGCCACTCGATGGCCAGCTTCTACGTGGAGGCGTTCGCCCGGGTGCACCCGGATCGGACCGCCGGCATCGTCGTGCTGGACGGCAGCGTGAAGAACTCGTCGCGCACGGTGCTGCCCGCGCGGGTCCGCGATCCGCTGGTGCTGCACCTGACCGGTGCCACAGCGCGCCTGCACCTCGGGTTCGTCTCGCCGGCGGTGCGCCGCGCCCTCATCCACTCCACCCCGCCCGGCGGCTTCACCGAGGGGCAGCGCCGGTGGGCCAGGGCCATCACGTGGTCGGACCGATACATGGTGGGCGCGCTGCTGGAGAACGCGCAGTACGCCGCGATGGCGCGTGAGTTGCTCGACCTGCGGCAGCGCCATCCCAGGCTGACTGCGCCCGCGACGGTGGTCGCCGCGGCACCTGCACTCCGATCGCCCTGGTCACGGTGGTGGCTCCAGGTGCAGCGCCGGTACGCCGCCGCGCTCGGGGCGCAGTTCGCCGTGGTGGCACCGTCCGGTCATCACATGATGATGGACCAGCCGGCTCAGGTGGCCGCTCTGATCGAGAGCGTCACGCGCGCTTGAGCACCGCGCTCACGCGCGCAGTTCGCGCAGGTCCGATGCGGTGACCAGCCGCTCGGAATCCTCCGTGAGCGTCCGCACGAGTTTCCGCGCGCGCAGGCGGGTAAGGGTCAGGGTCGACAGATGTCCAGTACGTCCGAGATGTGACAGCTTCACGCGAGGCTCCGAGAGTGTTGCTTGTGGCGGAATCTTCAGTTGACCAAACTGTACTTTTGCGTGCCGACGCAGTCCACTTGAAGCCACTCGAGATGGCCAAGCCAACACCGGCGATTTCACTGTTGCCCCACGAGTATCACCCGCCCCAGCGCCACCTGCCACGCGACGCGCCGTCAAAGATTTCGGTGGTTCACGCACCGATAGCGCACCCGACCCACCGATATCCTGAGTGACTCGCCCAGGGACAACGAGATCCGGGCCGGGTATCTCGTGCCCGAGTCCTCCGCTCCCCCAGCCGTCAGGCGAGGGGTCGAGGACTGCGGGGCACGAGATACCCGGCCCGGATCGACGAAGGGATCTAGCGCTGCGGTGCGGCAGTGGGAGTGATCGGCGCGGGGAGCGCCGTCGAACCCATCAGGAAGCTGTCCACCGCGGCGGCGGCGCTGCGCCCTTCGGCGATCGCCCACACGATCAGCGACTGCCCCCGTCCGGCGTCGCCGGCGACGAACACACCGGGCACCGTCGTCTGGAAGTCGTCACCGCGCTTGACGTTCCCACGGTCGGTGTATTCGACCCCGAGCTTGTCCAGCAGGTCGTCCCGCTCCGGGCCGACGAAGCCCATCGCGAGCAGCACCAGGTCGGCCTTCAGCTCGAAGTCGCTGCCGTCGACCTTGTTGAACCGCCCGGCCTCGAACTTCACCTCATGCGCCTTGAGCTTGGTGACCTTGCCGTCCTCACCGACGAACTCCTCGGTGTTGACCGCGTAGACCCGCTCGCCGCCTTCCTCATGCGCAGACGACACGCGATACATCAACGGGTACAGCGGCCACGGCGTCGAGGCGGCACGCGACTTCGGCGGTATCGGCATGATCTCGAACTGGTGCACCGTTGCAGCGTCCTGGCGCAGGGCGGTACCGAGGCAGTCTGCGCCGGTGTCACCGCCACCGATGATCACGACGTGCTTGCCGCGGGCGTGGATCGGGGGCAGCCCCTCGTCGTCGACGACCTCGTCGCCGAGCTGGACCTTGTTGGCCCACGGCAGGAACTCCATGGCCTGATGGATGCCGTCCAACTCGCGGCCGGGGACCGGCAGGTCCCTGCCCCTGGTGGACCCGTTGCACAGCACCACGGCGTCGAAGTCGTCGCGCAACTGCTCGACGGTCACGTCCACACCCACGTTGACACCGGTCTTGAAGACCGTGCCCTCGGCGTTCATCTGCGCGAGGCGGCGGTCGATGTGCCGCTTCTCCATCTTGAACTCGGGGATGCCGTAGCGCAGCAGGCCGCCGACACGGTCGGCGCGTTCGAACACGGTCACCGTGTGGCCACCGCGAGTCAGCTGCTGGGCTGCCGCGAGGCCGGCCGGCCCGGACCCTACGACGGCGATCTTCTTGCCGGTCAGCGTGGTCGGATGCTGCGGGCTGACCCATCCCTCGTCGAAGGCGCGGTCGATCAGCTCCACCTCGACCTGCTTGATGGTCACCGGATCCTGGTTGATGCCGAGCACGCACGACGCCTCGCACGGCGCCGGGCACAGCCGGCCCGTGAACTCCGGGAAGTTGTTGGTGGCGTGCAGCCGCTCGATACCGTCCCGCCAGCGGTCGCGGTACACCAGGTCGTTCCACTCGGGGATCAGGTTCCCCAGCGGGCAACCGTTGTGGCAGAAGGGGATACCGCAGTCCATGCAACGCGACGCCTGATTCTGCAGGGTCTGGCGCTCGAACGGCTTGTACACCTCCTTCCAGTCCAGCAGCCGCAGCGGCACGGGCCGCCGCACCGGCAGCTCACGCGAGGTGTGCTTGATGAAACCCTGGAAATCAGCCACGAGCGGCCTCCATCACTGCGTCGTCGACGTTCCGGCCATCCAGTTCTGCGCGCGCGATCGCGGTGAGTACCCGCTTGTAGTCGCGGGGCATGACCTTGGCGAACCGGCGCCGCTCGCGGCTCCAACCCGACAGGATCTTTGCGGCCACGGCCGACCCGGTGTGGTCGTAGTGCCGCTCCACCATCTTGTGCACGAACTCCTTGTCCGCCTCGTCCAGCGACTCGAGGTCGACGAGTTCGGTGTTGAGATCGCGTACGAACTGATCACCCGGGTCGTAGATGTAGGCGATCCCGCCGCTCAT
>CAJCHX010000819.1 GCA_903970215.1 Acidobacteriaceae bacterium | reverse complement strand
CGGTGGCGGCATCCTGCCGAGCCGGTAGCGAATAGGCGTCCACCACTCCGTACGCGTATACGGCGGCGTACTCGGCATGCAGCGCCGCGGTCAGTCCGTCCTGTTCGGCGGTCATGCGAGCACCACCTGCGCGTGCGTGGTGGTCGCTGCTGCGACAGCGCCCAGCAGCGAGGCGCGGTAGCCGGATGATCCGACGGCCGCGTCGCCCGCCGCTTTCGCCGACGTGCCGAGCTGCTCGATGAGCGAGGCCAGCGTCACCTGCGGCGCGGGAGCGGGTGACGCCGACGGCGCGGGCTGCTCGAGGTAGCGCGAGAGCTCGTCGGTGATCGCGTCGGCGTGTGCGGTCCGCTGCTCGGCCACGAGCTTCAGCGCGGTCGCCTGTGCCGATGCGGTGGCTATGAGCGCGGTGGCTGCGGCCGCGTCGGCGCGGGCCTGCGTGGCCAACCCGGTGAGTGTGGTCGCCTCGGCGTCGCCGCTGCGATCCGGCGTGAAGTCGCACGCGGCGAGGAGCAGGGGTGCGCCGACGGCGACTCCCACTAGAGCGAGCGCCGTGCGTCGGCTGACGGTGCTGACGGAACGGAGCCCGGGCGGGTTTTCGGCTGGCACGATCACTCATAGTAGGCAAACCCGTGCTCAGTCTCGCCCTGCCGGTACGGCAAGCCTTCGCTGGTAGACTGTCCCGGCACTTACGACAACTTCACATCAGGAGGCGGCATATGGCACTCGACGAGCCCACGGTCACCGCGACGGTGACGCCCCTCCTCGACGCGGCGGGCTACGACGTGGAGCTGATCCGCGTGTTCCGGGCAGGCGCCAAGTCGAGCGTCACCGTGGTGGTAGACACCGAGACGGGACCATCTCTCGACGACATCGCCGAACTGACGCGCGCCATCTCCACCGTCATCGATGACGACCCCGCGTTCGGGCAACAGGCGTTCACCCTCGAGGTCACCACGCCGGGCGCCGAGCGCCCGCTCACGGAACCCCGGCACTGGCGCCGCGCACGCGGCCGGCGCGCAGCGATCGAGCTCGTCGACGGCGAGAACCTGCTGGCCAGGATCGGGGAGCTCGGGCCCGACGAGTCGTCGGTCGCCGTCGTCCTCCCTGCTGCGAAGCCCGGCCGCGGCCCCGCGCCCACGATCCGCGAGTTGAAGTTGGCCGATGTGGCGAAGGCCGCGGTCCGGGTCGAGTTCGGGAAGCCGGACCTGCGTGAACTCGAACTGTCCGGTCTGACGCCCGGTCGGGTCGTTCCCGGCGCGCCGCCGGTCGATGTCGACGACGGCGGAACCGACGACCACGACGGAACCGACGACCACGATGGAAGCACCGCGACCTCCACCGAAAGAGGAGACAAATGAATATCGATATCGCAGCCCTCAAGGCGATCGAGGCGGAGAAGGACATCTCCGTCGACACGGTCATCGAGGCGATCCAGGTGGCGCTTCTCACCGCGTACAAGCACACGGACGGCCACCAGCCGCACGCCCACATCGACATCGACCGCAAGACGGGTGCGGTGCGGGTCATGGCGCAGGAACAGGACGCCGACGGAAACATCATCTCGGAGTGGGACGACACCCCTGAGGGGTTCGGCCGGATCGCCGCGGACTCCGCCCGTCAGCTGATCACCCAGCGGCTGCGCGACGCCGAGAACGAGCGCAACTTCGGTGAGTTCGCGGCGCACGAAGGTGAGATCGTCGGTGGCGTGGTGCAGGCAGACGCGCGGGCTCGGGCCAAGGGATTCGTCGTCGTGCACGTCGGCCCGGAGAACGGCGGCCACGACGCGATACTGCCGCCGGCCGAACAGGTGCCGGGCGAGAGCTACCAGCACGGGGAGCGGACCAAGTTCTACGTGGTGGGCGTCAACCGCGGGCAGCGCGGCGTACAGATCACCCTGTCGCGCACCCACCCGAACCTGGTCAAGAAGCTGTTCGCGCTCGAGGTGCCGGAGATCGCCGACGGCAGCGTCGAGATCGTGTCCGTGGCGCGCGAGGCGGGGCACCGGTCCAAGATCGCGGTCCGAACGTCGGTACCCGGGCTCAACGCGAAGGGCGCGTGCATCGGCCCGATGGGACAGCGCGTGCGCAATGTGATGAACGAACTGGCCGGCGAGAAGATCGACATCATCGCGTACGACGACGACCCCGCGGTGTTCGTCGGCAACGCGCTCTCGCCGTCGTCCGTCGTATCGGTCACTGTGGTCGATCCGAAGGAGAAGGCGGCACGGGTCGTCGTGCCCGATTACAAGCTGTCGCTGGCGATCGGGAAAGAGGGCCAGAACGCCCGGTTGGCGGCGCGGCTGACCGGGTGGCGGATAGACATCCGATCCGACGCCGAGGCGGCACCGTCGAAGCAGACGTAGGAGTGACGCCGGATTTGCGTCAGGCGGTACAGTGTATGACGGCCACACCGATTCGCACGTGTGTCGGGTGCCGGAAGCGCGCTCCTGCGTCCGACCTCTCGAGGACGGTCGCAGTAGTGGACGCGGAGGGGGACCTCCGGGTCGTTCCCGATCCGGCACATCGACTCCCGGGGCGGGGCGCCTGGCTCCATGCTCGGGCGACGTGCGTGGAGGCGGCAACCAAGCGGGACGCGTTCCGACGCGCCCTACGGATCAGTGGCCGCGTGATTGTTGATCTGGACAGCCTGACACGGGTTCCTCCAGCGAGCCCGAGAGACAGGAACGAGTTGAAGACATGAGCACACCGTGAAGCACCAGCGATGAACGGCCGTCGGAGTAGGTAAACCGAGGTCAGCGGGACAGTCAGGTCACCGCTCGACCTCGCAGTGAGGAGAGCAGTGGCAGGCAAGGCCCGTGTACACGAGTTGGCTAAGGAACTCGGTGTCACAAGCAAGGAAGTTCTCGCTCGGTTGAGCGAGCAGGGAGAGTTCGTCAAGTCGGCGTCCTCGACCGTCGAGGCGCCGGTCGCACGGCGGCTCAGGGAGTCGTACACCCCGAAGAAGGCCGACGGGGACGGGGCCCGGCCCGGCCCGTCGCGGACGGCCGCAAAGCCTGGTCCCGCACGTCCGGCACCCCGCGCACAGGCGCCCAGTGCCCCGATTCAGAGCAGTGCCCCGATCCAGAGCAGTGCCCCGGTCGACCGCAGTGCCCCGATCGAACGACCGTCGGCGCCCCGCCCGCAGGGCGATCGTCCGCACGCAGACCGTCCGCAGCCCCAGGCACGCCCGCAGCAGGCCGACCGGCCTCTGCAGGCCGACCGCCCGCGTCCGGCACATTCTGATCGGCCGCGGCCGCAGCAGTCGGATCGACCGCAGCCCCCGCGTGCCCAGTCCGAGCGTCCGCAAGGCCCCGGTCCGAGGCCGGCTACTCGACCCGCCGCCCCGCGTCCGGCCGAGACCCGCCCCGAAGCTCCGCATCAGGACGCTCACGGCGCCGACGCCGCAGGTCAGTCGTCGGCTCGTCCCGGGCCGCGCCCGGCCGGCCCCAAGCCCGGCCCTCGTGCCCCGCGGGTCGGTAACAACCCGTTCTCATCGGCAGCGCCCGTCGACCGTCCGCCGCGGCCGGCTCCCGGTCCCGGTGGCCCGCGTCCGCAGGGCCGGCCCGGTCCCGGTGGCCCGCGTCCGGGTCCCGGTGGCCCGCGTCCGCAAGGCCAGGGGCGTCCGGCTCCCGGCGCAGGTGGTCCGCGCCCGCAGGCGCGCCCCGCTGCCGGTCCCGGCGGTCCCCGTCCGAACCCCGGCAGCATGCCGCCGCGCCCCAACCCCGGTGCTATGCCTGCGCGCACGGCACGTCCGGCGGCCACTGGTCGTCCCGGTCCGGGTGGCCGCGGTCGGCCCGGCGGCGGTAACGCCGGCGGCGCCGGCGGTGGTTTCCGCAACGGTCCCGGTGGTGGCGCCGGTGCAGGTGCAGGTGCACCCGCAGCGGGCGGCTTCCGTGGCCGCCCCGGCGGTGGTGGTGGCGGCCGCGGTCGTCCCGGTGGCGCCGCGGGTGCCTTCGGTCGTCCCGGCGGCGCGCCCCGCAAGGGCCGCAAGTCGAAGCGGCAGAAGCGGCAGGAATACGACTCGATGCAGGCGCCGATCGCCGGTGGCGTTCGGCTGCCGCGCGGCGCGGGCGAGACGATCCGTCTGGCCCGTGGCGCGTCGCTGAGCGATTTCGCCGAGAAGATCGACGCCAATCCGGCTTCGTTGGTCCAGGCGCTGTTCAACCTGGGCGAGATGGTGACCGCCACCCAGTCGGTCAACGAGGAGACCCTCGTGCTGCTGGGCGAGGAGATGAACTACATCGTCCAGGTCGTCAGCCCCGAGGACGAGGACCGCGAGCTGCTCGACAGCTTCGACCTCACCTACGGCGAGGACGAGGGCGACGAGTCCGACCTCGAGCAGCGGCCGCCGGTGGTCACCGTCATGGGTCACGTCGACCACGGCAAGACCCGACTGCTGGACACGATCCGCAAGGCCAACGTCCGGGAGGGCGAGGCCGGCGGCATCACCCAGCACATCGGTGCGTACCAGGTCCTGACGGAGCTGGACGGCAACGAGCGCCTGGTCACGTTCATCGACACCCCGGGTCACGAGGCGTTCACCGCCATGCGTGCCCGTGGTGCGAAGGCCACGGACATCGCGATCCTGGTGGTCGCCGCGGACGACGGCGTCATGCCGCAGACCGTGGAGGCGATCAACCACGCCCAGGCGGCCGACGTGCCGATCGTGGTGGCGGTCAACAAGATCGACAAGGAGGGCGCCGACCCGGCCAAGATCCGTGGTCAGCTCACCGAGTACGGCTTGGTGGCGGAGGAGTACGGCGGCGAGACCATGTTCGTCGACATCTCGGCGAAGCAGGGCACCAACATCGACCAGCTGCTCGAAGCGGTGCTGCTCACCGCCGACGCATCGCTGGACCTGCGGGCCAACCCCGACATGGACGCCCAGGGTGTCGCGATCGAGGCGCACCTGGACCGCGGTCGCGGCCCCGTCGCAACCGTGCTGATCCAGCGCGGAACGCTGCGGGTCGGCGACTCCATCGTCGCGGGCGATGCGTACGGCCGCGTCCGGCGGATGGTGGACGAGAACGGCGACGACATCGCCGAGGCGCTTCCGTCGCGTCCGGCGCAGGTCATCGGCTTCACGTCGGTGCCGGGTGCTGGTGACAACCTGCTGGTGGTCGACGAGGACCGCATCGCACGGCAGATCGCCGATCGGCGTAATGCGCGCAAGCGCAACGCGCTGGCCGCCCGCTCGCGCAAGCGGGTATCGCTCGAGGACCTGGATGCGGCGCTCAAGGAGACGAGCCAGCTCAACCTGATCCTCAAGGGTGACAACAGCGGTACCGTCGAGGCCCTCGAGGAGGCTCTGCTCGGCATCGAGATCGACGACGAGGTGCAGCTGCGCGTCATCGACCGCGGTGTCGGTGGCGTCACCGAGACCAACGTCAACCTGGCGTCTGCCTCCAATGCGGTGATCATCGGCTTCAACGTCCGTGCCGAGGGCAAGGCGACGGAGCTGGCCAACCGCGAAGGCGTAGACATCCGGTACTACTCGGTGATCTACCAGGCGATCGACGAGGTCGAGGCGGCTCTCAAGGGCATGCTGAAGCCGGTCTACGAAGAGCAGGAGCTCGGCACCGCCGAGATCCGCGCGATCTTCAAGTCCTCCAAGGTGGGCAACATCGCCGGCTGCCTCGTGCAGTCCGGGATCATGCGCCGCAACGCGAAGGCGCGCCTGCTGCGCGACTCCGCGGTGGTGGCCCAGAACCTCACCATCACGTCGCTGCGGCGTGAGAAGGACGATGTCACCGAGGTGCGGGACGGCTACGAATGCGGCCTGACCCTGACCTACTCGGACATCAAGGTCGGCGACGTCATCGAGACCTACGAATTGGTGGAGAAGGCCCGGGAATAGCGGGTACGGATCGGCGCTCCCCGCCCGGTCTGGTCGAACGGCCGGACCGGGCGGGTGGGCGCCCTCGATGTGATGCACGACGGACAAGAGAAGGTGATAGGGCATGGCTGATCCGGCTCGAGCACAACGCCTGGCCAAGCGGATCGCAACTATCGTCGCAACCGCGATCGAGCACGAGATCAAGGATCCGCGGCTCGAGTACGTGACGGTGACCGATGCTCGGGTGACCGGCGATCTCCATGACGCGACGGTGTTCTACACCGTCATGGGGCCGACGATCGACGCCGAGCCCGATTACGAGTCGGCGGCCGCGGGTCTCGAGAAGGCCCGCAGGCAGCTGCGGACGAGGGTCGGGGCGGGCACCGGCGTCAGGTTCACGCCGACGCTGCGGTTCGAGCCCGACCGCGTTCCCGAGGCGGTCGCCAATATGGACGCCCTGCTCGCCCGCGCCCGCGAGCAGGACGCGCGCGTCGCTGCGGTAGCCGAGGGCGCCAAGCCCGCCGGCGAGCCGGATCCGTACAAGGCTCCGCGGGCCGACGGTGCGGATGACGTGGACGGTGCGGTCGACGGTGACCGATAGCTCCGCGGGTGCCCAGGACACGGTGCTCACGGAGGTCGTATCGGTCCTCGCGGCGGCGCCCAGCGTCGCGATCATGTGCCACCAGCGGCCGGATGCCGACACCGTCGGATCGGCGCTGGCCCTGACGCGCATCCTCCGGGCGTTGGGCGTCGCCTCCACCGTCAGCTACCCCGACGCAGTGGAGCTCCCGCCAGGCATCGCGGGACTTCCGGGTGCCGACGGATTCGGCCGGCCTGCGGAGGCGTCGGTGGCAGTGGCGGTCGACTGTGCGAGCTCGGCGCGCCTCGGCGATCTGCGCGCCGCGTTCGAGGCGGCGCCCACCACCGTCGTGATCGATCACCACAGGTCGAACGGTGGCTTCGGCGACCTCGACCTCATCGATCCGTCGGCGGACTGCACCACCGAGCTGATCCTGCGCATCGCGGATCGGCTCGGGGTGGAGCTCGATCCGGAGACCGCGGACTGCCTGTTCGCCGGGTTGATCACCGACACCGGATCGTTCCGCTGGTCCTCGCCCGCGGGACACGAGATCGCGGCCCGGCTCCTCGCGGCCGGCGCCCGCGGACCGGAACTCGCGCACGAACTGCTGGACAGTCACCCGATGGCCTGGCTGCGGCTCACGTCGCGGGTGTTGGCCTCCGCGGTCGAGGCGCCGGAGGCGTTCGGCGGTCGCGGTGCGGTGTACGCGGTGTGCACTGCGGAGGATCGGGGCGAATTGCCTTGGGACGCTGCGGAATCGCTGATCGATCTACTCCGCACTGTGGATACCGCCGAAGTGGCCGCCTTGTTCAAGGAGGGTGACCCGGGCACCTGGTCGGTGTCGCTGCGCGCGCGCGGCGAGGTGGACGTGAGCGAGTTCGCGCACGGCTTCGGCGGCGGCGGTCACCGGCTGGCCGCCGGCTATTCGACCGACGGCCCCGCGGATGACGTGGTGCGCCAGTTCCTTTCGCGGGCGTGACCGGGCCGGTACCTGAGCTCCCCGGGGTTCCGGCCCGATTGGGTCGGCGGATCCTGGGCCAGGCCCTGCCGGCTCTCGGAGTGCTTGCCGCCGAACCGATCTATCTGCTGTGGGATACAGCTGTGGTCGGGCGCCTCGGTCCACTCGAACTGGCCGGGCTCGCCGTCGGTGCTCTCGTATTGGCCACGGTGTCTACGCAGCTGACGTTCCTCTCCTATGGCACGACGGCGCGGTCGGCGCGCTCGTTCGGTGCCGGCGACCCGGCGGGTGCGTTACGAGAGGGCGTGGCCGCCACGTGGATCGCGCTCGGCGTCGGCGCCGCCATCCTCGTGGTCGTACAGGCGCTGGGTGGGCCGGTGGTCCGCGCAATCGCCGGCGGATCCGATATCGCGGCGGCGGCGCAGGGATGGATTCGGGTGGCGGCCTGGGGGATTCCGCTGATCCTCGTCGCCATGGCCGGCAACGGGTGGCTGCGCGGCCTGCAGCGACCTCGGCCACCGGTGGCGTTCGTCGTTGCGGGGCTGGGACTGTCGGCCGTGCTGTGCCCGGTGCTGACTCACGGCTTGCTCGGCGCGCCGGCGCTGGGTCTGCCCGGTTCGGCCTGGGCGAACCTCGCGGGGCAATGCGTCACCGGCACGGCTTTCCTTGTGACCCTGGTCCGTTCGCGGCCTTCCGGCACGCCGATACGTCTGTTCCTGGCGCCGCGGCGAGCTGTGATGCTCGCACAACTGCGGCTGGGTCGCGACCTGATCGTCCGGAGCCTCTCGTTCCAGGTGTGTTTCGTGTCGGCAGGTGCCGTCGCCGCTCGGGTGGGGGCCGACGCGGTGGGCGCCCACCAGATCGCCATGCAGCTGTGGAACTTCGTGTCGCTCCTGCTCGACTCGCTCGCCATCGCCGCGCAGACCCTGGTGGGCGCGGTGCTGGGCGCGGGTCGGCTCGACGACGCGCGGCGGATCGCGGTACGGGTCACCGCGTGGTCTGCGGCGGCGGCATTCGTCGTCGCCGTGGCGCTTGCGGCGACGAGCGGTGTACTGCCGCACGCGTTCACGGACGCCGGGGGTGTGCTCCGCGCTGTTGTCGTGCCGTGGTGGTTCCTGGTGGCGATGATTCCGGTGGCCGGCGTGGTCTTCGCCCTCGACGGTGTACTGCTCGGCGCAGCCGACGCGTCGTACCTCCGTACCACCACGCTTGCCGCCGCCTTGATCGGCTTCCTCCCGCTCATCTGGTTGTCGTACGGGTTCGGTTGGGGGCTGGCCGGAATCTGGTCCGGGCTGGCCGTATTCGTGGTGCTACGGTGCGTCGCGGTGGTGTGGCGCGTGCGGGGCCGGGAATGGCTGAGGCAAACCGACGAATCGGACAGGGTGGCGACCGACACGGCCCAGTGACTTGCATTACAAGGGCAAATAGACTCCGATGGGACCATGACCCTGGGGAGAGTGTGTTCCGACCGTGCTTGCCGCATCGTCTTGGTGGCCGTGGCCGTGACATCGGCGATGGTCGGCCTGGGCGGCTGCGGGGGCTCGGAGCCTTCTACCACACCGTCGTTCACCGTCAGTCCGGCGCTCCCCGAGACCGAGTCGACAGAGGCGCCCGCCCCGGCGTCCGAGGCATCGAGCACGGAGCCGACCACGACCGAGACGCCCGAGTACACCCCACCGACCGACACCGGTACGGACACCACGACGGGCACCGACACGTACTCGACGACCACCACCACCACGACCACCACGACGCCCACCGACGAGGGTACGGAGGGCGGGTCGAACGGCGGCGCCTACACCATCCCCACCACGATTCCCGAGCGGATCCCCACCACGATTCCGCGCACCATCGTCGTGCCCCCTGGTGTGCCCACCCCTCCGGGTATCCCGCCCACCATCACGCTGCCCCCGGAGTTTCCCACCACGATCCCGGGGTGGTGACCGGGATCGTGGCGGCTACGCCCGCGCGGTTCAGACGCCTTCGGGCGGCAGAACGTGTTCGCCCGACTTATCGGTCGACAGCGCGAGTGAGCTGATGTAGAGCGTCTCGCCGTCGGGTCCCTTCTTGGCCGAGGCGATCATGTCGGGCCGCTCGAATTCGATGCCTGTCACGGCGCACGGAAGTGTTTCCCCGGAAGGGTTTCCGTGCTCATCGAACATGGGGAGTTCGATGCCGTCGTCGGTGCGCCGCAGGTAGTACTTGCCCCGCGTCGCGATGGCGATGATCGGTGGCAGGACCAGCGCCAAGACCAACGCCACGATCGGCGAGTACGGCTGGATCGCGTCGCCGAACACGTGGAAGTACACCAGGATCGATCCGCCCGCCGCGACGATCATCGACACGAAGCCCACCGGGTTGATCGCGTACAGCATGCCGCGCCGGAACTCCGGGACCTTGGGCGAGAGTTTCAGAACGTACTTGTTGATGGCGATGTCCGACGCGACGGCCACGATCCACGCGATGCCGCAGTTCGCGTAGAAGTTCAGCAGGTTGTTGAGGAAGCTGAACATGTTGGCTTCCATCAGCGCGATGGCGATCGCCACGTTGAACACCAGGAACACCAGTCGGCCGGGGTAGGTCTTGGTGACCCGGGTGAAGCTGTTCGTCCAGGCCAGCGAGCCCGAGTAGGCATTCGTGACGTTGATCTTGATCTGGCTGATCACGACCAAGGCCACGGCCAGGGTCAGCGCCAGCCAGTGCGGCAGGAAGTCTTGGTAGATCTCCACGAACTGGTGCACCGGCTGGTTCGCGACGCCGGCGTTGTCCGCAGCCAGGGCGATCAGGTACACCGCCAGGAACAGTCCCACGATCTGCTTGATCGCTCCGAAGATCACCCAGCCGGGTCCGGCGGTGAGCATGGCGATCCACCACTTGCGGCTGTTCTCCGGCGTGCGCGGCGGCATGAACCGCAGGTAGTCGATCTGCTCGGCGATCTGCGCGATCAGTGACAGGCAGACGCCCGCGGCGAGCATCGTGCCGGCGAACGACACACCGTGACCGGCAGGCGAACCGTCGGCGTTACTGCCCGAGTACGCGAAGAACCGGCCGATGGCGTCGGGGTGCCGGATCACCAGATACACGAAGGGGAGCACCATCATCACCAACCACAGCGGGGTGGTCCACACCTGCAGCTTCGCGAGAGTGTTCATGCCGTAGATCACCAGCGGGATCACCAGCACCGAGCTGAACAGGTAGCCCAGCCATAGCGGAATGTGCAGGCCCAGATGCAGGCCCTGCGCCATGATCGAGCCTTCTAGTGCGAAGAAGATGAACGTGAACGACGCGAAGATCACGTTGGTGACCACCGAACCGTAGTAACCGAAACCGCTTCCGCGGGTGATCAAGTCGAGGTCGATGTTGTAGCGCGCGCCGTAGTAGGCCAAGGGGAATCCGGTCAGGATGATGACGATCGCGAAGAAGCCGATCCCGAGCAGAGCGTTTCCCGTGCCGTTGGCGATGCCGATATTCGCGCCGATCGCGAAGTCGGCCAGGTATGCGATACCGCCCAAGGCGGAGGTCGCCACGACGAAGGGTCCCCATTTACGGTAGCTTCGCGGTGCGAACCGGAGCGTGTAATCCTCGAGCGTCTCGTGGGCCGCGATATCGCGCAGATGCGAGTCGCCGCTGGCCGTCTCTTGTGTCGCCACTGTGCTTTCCTTCCACAGGCGCCAGCCGGCGCCATTGTGGACTCGACCTTCGCACCGATTCGAGAGCGGGTTGTATCGCCGAAGTAACGACTCCGTTACGCGGTCCGGCGAGAGGGATGGACGGTGGATCCGGGTAGCCTCGTCCGAGTGGCACGACTACTGGCGATCAGCGACCTGCACGTCGGGCACCGGGGCAACGAGGACGTCGTCGAGCAGGTCCGCAGCGACTCGCGGGACGACTGGCTGATCGTGTGCGGCGACGTGTGCGAGCGGAGCGACGTGTTGGACGAGGTGCTCGCCAAGCTCACGCGGCGGTTCGCCACAGTGATCTGGGTACCCGGTAACCACGAGCTGTACACGACGTCCAAAGACCCGATGCAGGTGCACGGGCAGGCGCGGTACGACTACCTCGTCGAGATCTGTCGCAACCGGGGCGTGCTGACGCCCGACGACCCCTTCCCGGTATGGGACCCCGAGGGCGCGCCCGTCACCGTCGTACCGATGTTCCTGCTGTACGACTACAGCTTCCGCAAGCCGGGGCAGACCAAGTTGGCGGCACTCGCCGGCGCGCGGGAGCGGAACGTGGTCGCGACCGACGAGTTCCTGTTGTCGCCGGAGCCGTACGCGACGCGCGACGCGTGGTGCCGCGCGCGCCTGGAGTACACCCGGAGCCGTCTCTCCGCTGTCGACACGTCGCGCCCCACAGTGCTGATCAACCACTGGCCCCTACGCCGGGAACCGTGCGACGTGCTGTACCACCCGGACTTCGCGCTGTGGTGTGGCACCACCGAGACGGCCGACTGGCACCTGAAGTACAACGCCGAATGCTGCGTGTACGGGCACCTGCACATCCCGCGCACCACGTGGTACGACGACGTTCGGTTCGAGGAGGTGTCGGTGGGCTACCCGCGCGAGTGGCGCCGCCGGGGGCTGCCCCAACCGTTGTTGCGGCAGATCCTGCCGCACCCGGGCTACACCCAGGAGTCGCTAGGCGAGTACGGCGTGCACTTCCGCGTCGACCCCGCGGAGGCGGACGCGGCACGGCGGCGAGCAATGGGTGCGGAATCGAAACAGGAGGTCGAATGATCCTGCAGTCCATGATGCCCCGCGGGGTGGTGGCGCGGGAGGCGACCGACGACCCCGACGGACTCACGCTGCTGCCGCGTGAGGCCGCCGAGATCGAACGCGCCGTGGACAAGCGTCGGCGCGAGTACACCACTGTGCGGCATCTGGCGCGGGAGGCGCTGGGGGAGTTGGGGTTCGACGCGGTCCCGATTCTCAAGGGGGACAGGGGGCAGCCGTTGTGGCCGCGCGGTGTGGTGGGTTCGTTGACGCATTGCGACGGGTTCCGTGGTGCCGTAGTCGGTTTCGCGATGGGAGTACGGACGGTCGGCGTCGATGCCGAGCCGCACCTACCGCTGCCCGCGGGGGTGCTGCCGAGCGTATCCGTCGAATCCGAGCGTGATGTGCTCGTCGGCCGGCCGCAGGACGGGATCGCCTGGGATCGACTTCTGTTCTGCGCCAAGGAGGCCACGTACAAGGCGTGGTTCCCGATCACCGGCCGGTGGCTGGGCTTCGAGGACGCCGCCATCACCTTCGAGCGCACGGACTGGGCCGGCGGTGCCGCGAGCGGAACCTTCCACTCCCGCATACTGATCGACGGTGCGGCGAGCGACGGGGGCGCGCCTGTTGCGGGTTTCGACGGTCGGTGGCGGATCACCGATGGACTGATCGTGGCCTCGATCGCGGTGGTGTGAGGTGGGATTCGTCGAACCCGAGGGCGCGGGCCTGGTGATCGTGGACAAGCCCGCCGGCATGACCAGCCACGACGTGGTGGCTCGCTGCCGGCGCGCCATGCACACCCGCAGAGTAGGTCACGCCGGCACCCTCGATCCCATGGCCACCGGCGTGCTGATCGTCGGCATCGAGCGGGCCACCAAACTGCTCGGGCACCTCGCGCTGACCACCAAGGCGTACTCGGCGACCATCCGCCTCGGTGCGGCCACGACCACCGATGACGCCGAGGGCGAGCAGGTCTCGTCCGCGTCGGCAGCGCAGGTCGACGACGAGTCGGTGCGGGCTGCGATGGCAGCCCTGACCGGCGACATCGCCCAGGTGCCGAGTTCGGTGAGCGCGATCAAGGTCGACGGCAAGCGGGCGCACCAGCTGGTTCGCGAGGGGGTGGCTGTGGAGCTCGCTGCGCGGCCCGTCACCGTAGACGTCTTCGATGCGCTCGGATTCCGGCGCGAGGGGCAGTTCCTGGACGTCGACGTCGCGGTCGAGTGCTCGAGCGGGACATATGTGCGCGCTTTGGCCCGCGATATCGGAGTCGCGCTCGGTGTGGGCGGGCACCTGACGTCACTGCGCCGCACCCGGGTGGGGCCGTACGACCTCTCCCACGCGGTGACCCTTGACCAGCTCGCCGAGTCGCCGCGGTTGTCGTACGGGATCGACGAGGCCGTGCTCGCCGGGTTCGCCCGTCGCGACGTGACCGCCGACGAGGCCGTCGACCTATCGTTGGGCCGCTGGCTCGAGCCGATCGGTACGCTCGGCGTGTATGCCGCCATCGACCCTGACGGTCGCGCAATCGCCCTGCTCCGGGAGTCGGGGCGGCGCGCCGCCACGGTGTTCGTGGTGCGGCCCGCGGGGTAGCACTCTCGGCTGGGAGTCGTGCCCCGCTCGATGGGTGGCTCGATGGGGTAGTCGACTACCTGTACGTAACGGCCCGCCGAGGGGCAGGCTTGATCTTCACAACTAGTGCCGGACGGAGAGGGCACCATGCCGAGGTCCATGATCGTCACACCTGAGGACGGCGGTGGTGGGCCGCGCGGCGTGTGGCCGCCGCGCGCTCCGTCCGGTGCGGCTGTCGCCGAGCGGGTTCTGGTCGATCTCCTGGGCACCGGTGTGCTCAGGTACCGCCGGCAGCTGGCCGGTGGCGACCGGAACCAGCGCTGCGCCGCTTTGCGGGCGATCGGCGCCGAGTTGACCTTCGCGATCGTGCCGGAGCACGGTCTCACGGCCGAGCAGCGGACGCGGATCATCCGTAGCGATCCCCCACTTCCGGACGGTCGGTTGGGCGAGGCCGTCACAGCCGTCGCGGGACGCCGGTTCGTCGCCTGCGCTTGGGGACTGGTGACCGGCACGGGGATCAGTGCCGCGCACGTCGTGGCGGAGATGGTCGCCCTCCTCCAGGACGCCGCCGTCTCCGTCGCGGGAGCGGCGCCGCGGACGGATGCCCGCAGTCGCGGGGTGGACCAGGTCGCACCGTGAAATGTGCCGCTAGATTCTGGTAACGGTGGCTCGGATCTGGAAGTTGCCTGGCAGGCGGACGCCTCGGGGGTCGATAATCGGAGGTCATGGAGGCGTGGCCGCTGATCGGCCGGGCCGAGGAGCTCGGCGTGATCGCGGCGCTGTTCGACCGGGATGCCGGAACTGCCTACGCCGGGGTGGTGATCGCAGGCCGCCCGGGCGTAGGGAAGACGCGTCTCGCCCGCGAGGCGGCGGCGGGGGCGTCGGAACGGGGATGGGCGGTCCAGTGGTTGGTCGGGACTGCAGCAGCGCGGTCGCTGCCGCTCGGCGCGTTCGCACAGTGGGTCGGGCAGCTCGACGGTAGCCCGTTGCAGATCATCGGCGCTCTGATCGCGGCCGTCACCGACGACCCGCAGCAGCGGCCGGTGCTGGTGGCGGTGGACGACGTCCACCTGCTCGACGACCTGTCGGCGTTCGTGCTCCACCAGATCGTCCTCCGACGGGCGGCCGTGGTGATCGCGACCCTGCGCACCGGCGCGAGCACACCGGATACGGTGACGGAGTTGTGGAAGGACGGACATCTGCATCGGCTGGATCTGCAGCCGTTGTCGCGGCCGCACACCGTCGCGCTGCTCGATCGGGTCCTCGGTGGCGGTGTCGATTCGGCCTGTGCCGATCGGATGTGGGCCCTGACCCGCGGGAACGTCCTGTTCCTGCGGCAGATGGTGCCCCAGGAACTGCTCGCCGATCGGATACGCGCCGGCCCCGCAGGCTCGGAGTGGACCGGCCCCCTCACGGTCTCCGATTCACTCACCGAGCTGGTCCGCGACCAGATCGGTGATGTCCCGGACACGGTCGGCGAGGTGGTCGATGTGGTTGCGGTCGCCGAGCCGCTGGAGCTCGAGCTTCTTGGGCGCCTGGCCGGCCCGGAAGCGATCGAGGACGCCGAGGAGCGCGGCCTGATCACGGTGACGCGGACACCGCGTGGGGAGCTGGTGCGGGTCGGTCACCCGCTGTTCGCGGAGATACGGATGGCGCGGGCGGGTCGGATCCGGCTGGCCGGATTGCGCGGCCGGGTCGCACGAGCGATGGCGCTACAGGAGCAGGCATCCACCGCGGTCGATCCCGTGCGGCTGGCCCTGCTCTGGCTCGAGTCCGATCTCCCGCCGGACGTCGACGTCTTCAGCAGGGCGGCCGAGGCGTCATTCACCAGGCTGGACATGGATTCGGCGTATCGGTTCG
>CAJCHX010000818.1 GCA_903970215.1 Acidobacteriaceae bacterium | reverse complement strand
CGCGCAGCTCGCCGCCCTCACGGCCCCGCTGCGCGGCCGCGCCGAGCTGGCCACCTCGATCTTCGCCGTCAACGGCGTGGCCCCCGCCTACGTGCGGCGGTTCATCGGTGACGACCTCGACGCGCTCGCCGCCAACGACTCCCCCGCGGTGGTGAGCGGCTCGGTCGACCAGATCTGCGCAACCCTGATCCGCCGGCGCGAGGAGTACGGCTTCTCGTTGCTCGTGCTGGCCGGGCACACGGTGGACACGCTGCTCCCGAGTGGTCTCACGCCTCGCGGGCACGTGACCACTCGGGTGCGCGTGTGCCGGAATCAGTCGAACTCGGGGCTCTCATGGCGCGTCCGCTTGAGCTCGAAGAAGTGCGGGTAGCCGGCGAGCAGCACCGAGCCGTCCCACACCCGTCCGGCGTCCTCGCCACGCGGGATCCGGGACAGCACCGGTCCGAAGAACGCCACGCCGTTGACGTGGATCGTCGGGGTGCCTACATCCGGTCCCACCGCATCCATCCCCGCGTGGTGGCTGGCGCGCAGCGCATCGTCGTACTCGGTCGAGGTGGCGGCCTTCGCCAGCTCGGGGTCGAGGCCCAGCTCGGCCAGCGACTCGGTGATCACGGCACCCAAGTCCTTGTTGCCCTCGTTGTGGATCCGAGTGCCCATCGCGGTGTACAGCGGGAGCAGCACGTCGTCGCCCTTCTCCTGCGCGGCGGCGATCAGGACGCGCACCGGCCCCCACGCGGTCTTCATCAGCTCGACGTACTGCTCGGGCAGATCGCGGCCCTCGTTGAGCACCGCGAGGCTCATCACGTGGAAGACAGCCTCGATATCGCGGACCTTCTCGACCTCGAGGATCCATCGGGAGGTGATCCAGCACCAGGGACAGAGCGGATCGAACCAGAAGTCGGCGCGGTCCTTGGCGGTTGTCTGTGTGGACACGTAGCTCTCCTTGCATGTCTGTGAGTTGCGCAGATGTCGGCGGCAGCTCCCGCCAGGATTCAACAACCAGGTCCACCGAACCGTTCCCGAGACATCCCCCCGTCGCTCCACTCGCCCGATCGATCCCCCGTCGCTCCACTCGCCCCTGGAATCGGGTAGGTGTATGTGTATGGCTTCCCCGAATCTCACGCGAGAGGCGGCCGCACTGCGCGCGGACGCCGTGACCGTCACCCACTACGCGATCGATCTCGACCTCACCGACGGTTCCGGGGGGCCCGGCGAGCGCACCTTCGCATCGACGACGACAGTGACCTTCGACGCGGCCGCCGGAGCGGAGACGTTCATCGACCTGATCGCAGAGCCGGGCTCGCTCTCGGCCACCCTCAACGGCGCACCTGTCGACGTCACCGGGTACACCGAGGAGACGGGGCTCGCGCTGACCGGGCTGGCCGAGCACAACGAGCTGGTGGTGTCCGCACGGTTCCTGTACTCCAACTCAGGTGAGGGACTGCACCGCTTCGTCGACCCCACCGACGACGCGGTCTATCTGTACTCGCAGTTCGAGACCGCCGACGCCAAGCGCATGTTCGCATGCTTCGACCAGCCCGACCTCAAAGCCACCTACGACGTGTCCGTGACCGCCCCTGCGGACTGGACGGTGGTCTCGAACGGCGCGGGCTCGGCCGGCGCCGCCGAAGACGGTGTTCGGCATTGGACGTTCGCCACCACGCCCTTGATGTCCACCTACCTGGTGGCCCTCATCGCGGGCCCCTACGCGTCCTGGTCGGACGTCTACACAGACGAGAACGGCTCGATCGACCTGCGTCTGTTCTGCCGGGCCTCGCTGGCTGAACACATGGACGCCGAACGCCTGTTCACCGAGACCAAGCAAGGCTTCGCCTTCTACCACGAGAAGTTCGGGATCCCCTACGCCTTCGGCAAGTACGACCAGCTGTTCGTGCCCGAATTCAATGCCGGCGCAATGGAGAACGCCGGCGCGGTGACGTTCCTCGAAGACTACGTGTTCCGCTCCAAGGTCACTCGTTACCTGTATGAGCGGCGCGCCGAGACGGTGCTGCACGAAATGGCCCACATGTGGTTCGGCGACCTCGTCACCATGCGCTGGTGGGACGATCTGTGGCTCAACGAGTCCTTCGCGACGTTCGCATCGGTGCTGTGCCAGGCATCGGCGACCGAGTACACATCGGCGTGGACCACGTTCGCCAACGTCGAGAAGTCGTGGGCGTACCGCCAGGACCAGCTGCCGTCGACCCACCCCGTCGCGGCCGACATCCCCGACCTGCAGGCAGTGGAGGTCAACTTCGACGGGATCACCTACGCCAAGGGCGCATCCGTGCTCAAGCAGCTGGTCGCCTATGTGGGGCTCGACGACTTCCTGGCAGGCCTGCGCAGCTACTTCCAAGCCCACCGATTCGGCAACGCGACCTTCTCAGACCTCCTGGGAGCTCTGGAGTCCGCATCCGGCAGGGACCTGTCGGACTGGGGTGCGCAGTGGCTCAAGACGACGGGCATCAACATCCTCCGCCCCGATTTCGAGGTCGACGACGACGGCCGCTTCACCCGGTTCGCGATCATCCAGGAAGGCGCACAGCCGGGAGCGGGCGAGACCCGCACGCACCGTCTGGCGGTTGGGATCTACGACGACCACGACGGAAAGCTGGTGCGCACCAAACGTGTCGAACTCGACGTAGCCGGCGGGCGTACCGAGGTTCCTGACCTCGTGGGTGTCGACCGCGGCAAGCTGGTGCTACTCAACGACGACGACCTCACCTACGGCTCGGTGCGGCTCGACCCCGACTCTCTGGCCGAGGCCACCAGGCGCATCGGGGACATCGCCGACTCCCTCCCTCGCACGCTGGTGTGGTCCGCGGCGTGGGAGATGACCCGCCAGGCCGAGATGCGCGCCCGTGACTTCGTGGCACTGA
>CAJCHX010000817.1 GCA_903970215.1 Acidobacteriaceae bacterium | reverse complement strand
GCTATCAGGTTCAGTATCGACGACGTTTGAGTTGAGCGCGACGGGCGTGTTCCAGGTGCTGCCGCCGTCGTCGCTGTAGGCCATCTCGATCGCGCCCGCCGCACTGTCGTCGAACGTCGCAACGAGCAGGGATGAGCCATTAGCCGCGCCGGTGAGCGAGGGATAGGACTCGTGGTGATCGATGATCTCGACCTTTGGCCCGAACGACAGCGTCGTCGGATCGAACGGCTGATAGAACGTCTCGGAGTCGTCCGCATCGGTCGCGATAATGCCGAGGCTTGACAGACCCCCGCCGGCCGCGGTGCTGAACGGGGCGGCGAGGTTGCACTCGGCTCGCGCTACGGGCGCCCGCCATGCACTGCCGGGCTGACCCGGCGAGATCGAGTAGCTGTTGGTTGGCGACTGGACACCGCTGCCGTAGACAAAGCCCAGGCCCTCACCGTCGCCGTCACAGCCCAGCGCCCCCGTCGTCTGCTGCGTGCTGTAGACCGCAAGCACCCCCAATCCGGGGTCTGACGAGGCGGCGATCGAGCCATCCGTGTTGCTGACCTGGTCCGGTTCAGAGGATGGCTGCAGCGTCGCGAACGGACACATCGCCGACGGGGAGCACGCCGGCGCAGACGACGATGGGAACGCGGCGAAGGTCGGTGGGCCGCCCACCGTCTGCCAGCCAAACCCCAGCTGCGGTTCTGACGACAGCCCCGGCAGGATCACCCCACCGACGGGGAAGTCATTGCCGATGCCGGCGCTGGCGACCGGCAGCCCGTTGTCGGCCACCGGCCATGTCGCGCCACCATCGGTGGACTGCCACTCTGTGATCGCGTCCGGGAAGTCATCCGTACTGGCGAGAATCGACACTGTCCCATTCTCGGAGTCGGCGAGCACCTGCACGGCATCGATATTCGCAGTTCCCTCCCCGACGATCAGCTCCCCGGTCGATTGGCACGTCGCCGCGTGCAACGGCACCACGCAGTAATGCACGGCGTTCCCCGTCGGGGTATCGGTGTACCAGGCGATGTATGCCGTGCCCGTCGGTGAGACCCCCACCGACGGTCGGTCATAGACGCCATTGGCAAGCTTGACCGCCGCGCCGGTCGTTGTCGGGGCGATTTCGGCGCGAGCCGCCGCGCGAGCCGGGCCGGCGCCACACAACCACGCCACCGCGACAACGAGGAAAAGCTTGCCCAAGCGCTCCCGGCGCCCACTTGACACTTCGTAGCCGCGAGCGACGTTCATCGCTGCCCTTTCGGATCGGTCCCACTCCCGTAGGATGCGCCGCTCGATGGTCTAAGCGCAGCGGGAACCTACCACGCCTGTGACGGTGCCGCGAGGACTGAGGCGATCCAATCGTCCTGGGCTGGCGGAGGATCAGATCTCGCCTGGTGGCAGGATCCGAGGCATGGACGCGATCTCGGTCTGTCAGGAGAATCCGACCAGCGAGCCGGCGTGCGGCATTCTTCCTGAATATCTCGCCGATGTTGTCGGTCGATATCACGGGCGATCGCTGCCAGCGCCGAGCTCGAAGCACGAGCGCTCGACGCTCGGATCGGGTTCGTGGAGACTGACGCCTTCAACGACGGTCCCTACGCCGAGCACTGGCGCCGATAACGGAGTCGTGTCGGCGGTTCGCTCACTTGCGGTCGCCTTCTTTGGTGCTCTGGGATGGGTCGTGTGGACGCTCGAGCGCCAGCATACCCAGAGCGCGTGTTACGCCTATTCGCACTACGCCCCGTCGGACGGGCTGGCCCTCGCGGCCATCGGTTTGGCGGCCGCTGTTTTCTCTCGGCAGTCATCAGTTGCTCTGGCGGTTGACCAGCCTTCAGCCGAATCGGATCCGTCGCCGAGCGGTCGTCCGCGCAGACCGATAGTGGAGCGAGACAAGTACGCGAGCGCGCGGGGGCAGGCATGACGTGGACTGTGCTCGGTGCGGGCCGTATCCTCTCCTCGATGTCTTCGCCGACTGTCCGTTGCTGCTGGCGTTGGCCGCTTCTCCTGCGGCCGCGCTGACCTTTGTCCCGGGCCGCTCCTGAGCGGCCCGATGCGCAGTTGGGACATGTCGGCGTTCAGGAGGGCCTCTTCATGAAAGAGCCTTTCCATGTGTCGATCCAAGTCGTGTTCTGTGTCCTCGAACTCGGGGTTCGAAGCTCGTGTTCTTACCGGCGATCGCCCGACGGGGCAGCTGCACCTTGGTCACCTCCTCGGGACGCTGGAGAACCGCGTCCGTCTTCAGGACCAAGGCGTCGAGCTGTTTGTCGTGATCGCCGACTACCAGACGATCACCGACCGCGACAGCCCCGCGTCGCTGTCCACCGACGTTGAGGAACTCGTCGCGGACTACCTCGCGGTCGGGATCGATCCCGACCGGGCGACAATCTTCGCTCATTCGTTGCTGCCTGAGCTCAACCAGTTGCTGGTGCCGTTCTTGAGCCTGGTCACGCTGCCAGAGTTATTACGCAACCCGACCGTCAAGGACGAGGCGGCGACGGCCGGGATGAGCGCGCTGAACGGGTTGATGCTCACCTATCCCGTCCACCAGGCCGCCGACATCCTGTTCTGCAAAGCCACGCTGGTCCCCGTCGGCGCCGATCAGCTACCCCACGTCGAGCAGACCCGCGAGATCGCACGACGGTTCAACCATCGCTACAGCCCGTCCGATCCCGTTTTCCCTGAGCCGCAAGCACTGCTCGGCAGTGCCCCAGTCTTGCTCGGCACCGATGGGCGCAAGATGAGCAAGAGCCGCGCCAACGCGATCGCAATCGCGGCCACCGCCGATCAAACGGCCCAGCTCATCCGGACCGCAAAGACAGACCCGGACCCCTACATCACCTACGACCCTGAGAACCGCCCCGAGATCTCCAACCTCGTGCTGCTCACCGCACTCTGCGAGCACACCGACCCAGAATGGGTCGCAGAGGAAATCGCCGGTGGCGGCGCCAGCCAACTCAAACGCCGCGCAACGGTCGCGGTCAACGAACGTCTCAGCTCGATCCGAGAGCGCCGCCGCGAGCTCACCCACGACCGCGCATACCTACGAGAGGTCGTCCGACAAGGCAGCGAAAAGGCCCGCACGATCGCACAGCGAACCCTTGCCCAGGTCGCTGACGCGATGCACACCGACTACTGATCTCGCTCGGCAACGTCAAGAGCATCGGTACGTCGGTGCTCTGGCAAGCAGGGCTCAGAATGAGCGAAGCGCTCGCTCTGGCTGAGCTGACCGTAAGGGAGGTGATCGTCGTGAGGTCGGGATGGACCGCTGGGCATGGGAGCAACTCGTGCCGTGGATGAAGCTGCCGGCCACGATGCCGGCCGGCTCACTGTTTTGTGTGCTCCGCGGTCCGACACGAGGTCGGCCATGCGGCAGCAACCATCCGAGTGCAGTTGCCCCACGTCGCAGCCGGCAGCCGCACTTCAAGCCGCGTCGTCAAAGACCACCGTAGCGGCACTCTCGTCGCATTGCGTTCAACCGGAGTGCTCGAACGCGGATGGCAGCAGCGATCGGGCCGCCGGAGATGACCGATCCGAAACGCATCGCGGCCTTTCACCGATGAGCGTCGGCTCAGACGAGGGGAGCGATCACGTGCAGGCCGCTGACGCGTGAGAAGTCCGAGGCGTTGCGGGTGGCCACCGCCATGCCGTGCGCCAGCGCGGTCGCCGCGATCCAGAGGTCGTGGGCGCCGATGGGGTGCCCGCGTTGCTCAAGCTGAGCCCAGATCTCGGCGTGGACACGGGCGACACGTTCGGTGACCGCGATGGCAGGCAGTTGGGTGAGGAGATGCTCCACAAAGGCGCTGCGCTGGTTGCGTCGCGCACCGTCGGAGCGGTGAACGCCGTGCCGCAGTTCGCTGACCGTGACGACGCTGATCACACGGTCTTGTTCGCCGATTCTGGCCTCAATCTGCGCGTCGGCGACCCCTCGCTCGAGGTCGACGAGCATGGAGGTGTCGATCAGGACGGCCACGCGCCTGCCGGTGCCGGCAGCGACACCCGAGCGCTCTGAAGCTCATCGGCAAAAGCGTCATCGACCGTGGGCGCAGTGGCGATGATCTCGCGAAAACGCGCGGCTGAGACGGTCTGCACGGCGGGAGGTGCGATCACCGCGACCTCGGCGCCGTTACGCACCACTCGGATCTCTTCGCCGGCGCTGACGCGGTTG
>CAJCHX010000816.1 GCA_903970215.1 Acidobacteriaceae bacterium | reverse complement strand
GCGCGCGCCAGTGCTTCGACGTAACCGATCCCGAAGTGGTAACCGGCTCCGTGTGTGCTGTCGACGAATGCGGTGAACGCCTCACCGAGCATCCGGATCGCAGCGGGCAGATCTCCTCTACTCAGCGCCGACATGCCGCTGATCCCGGCACCGCACGCTTGCGCTGTGCCGGGCACATCGGCGCACTGTCGGTACGCGATGTCGGCGACTGCCGCGGCCTGGGGGATGCACCCCCCGAGGATCAGTGCTTGGTTGTGGTAGATGGCCAGGAGCACGTCCCGAAACCAGGCGGCCTCCGGTGACGTCGCTGCGACTCGACAGGCATCAGCGGCGGCCGCCGCCTCGGCCGGTCGGCCCAGATCGCCGGATGCGATCGTTCGCGCCCACGCCTCCATGACCGCCGGAATTGCAGTCAATTGACCGCTATCGAGGGAACGGCACACCGTCAAGGCGTCCTCGGGGCGTCCTTCCACCGCGAGCTGCGCCGCCTGGAACGCGGCCAGCCGGTGTACAGCGGCTCCCGACGCCCGCGCCATCGCATCGTCGAGTAGCCGGCGGGCCCGCTCGGGCCGGCCGAGCGCCCACAGCATGTTGATGGCACGCAGGACCACCGCGGTAGTCCACGTCGGCTCGGGCAGGTCACGGACGGACAGCGGCGACAGCACCTGTTCGGCTTCCGGGCCTCGACTCAACGTTCTCAACGCATTGGCGCTGAGGAGCTCGACATCCACATCCACACCCGCGCCGGCGCGGACAGCAGCGGCGGCGAGCCGGTACGCCAGATCCAAGTCCAGCCGGATGTACGCCGCCTCGGCCGCCCGACTGAGCACGTCGCGGTCGGGCGGGAGGTCGGACTGTTGCCACAGCAGGGCCAGCCGCACGGGATCGACCGTGGTGGCCTGGCCAGGTGCGGCCATTGCTTGTGCAACCCGTCCCCGTAGGCCGGCGAGCCGGATGTGACCTGCCCGCGCTACCCGCACCTCGGCGAAGAGCGGGTGACCGACCCGCACCACCTCCCCGGGCTGGGGCCGCGCCACAGCGATCAAGCCGCGCTCCTCGGCATCTTCGATCGCCGCCGGTTCGGCGAGGCGACCAAGGAGCTCGAGCTCGAGCGGTTCCGCGACGGCGACCAGGTCGACCACGTCCCCGACGGTGTCCGGGACGTCACCGATCTGATCGCGCACCAGATCGGTCAATGATTCGGAGACCGTCAGCAGGGCGGTCCACTCCCAGCCCGTAGGACCGGGGCTGATCCGGTCGGCGAGCAGTTCCTGGGTCACCATCTGCCGCAGGAACAGGACGTTCCCGCGGGTCAGGGACCACATCCGGTCGGCACAGGCCGGGGCGACGGTGCCGCCGAGCACTCGTTCGAGGAGCGCGGCGGTGTGCGGCCGCGACAACGGTTGCAGATCCAGGCGGTGCAGGTGTCCGTCCTTCCAGAGCGCTGTCACCGTGTCTGGTGCGCTCTCGCCGGTGCGCAGGGTCGCGATCACCACCGCCGCCCGGCGCAGGACCAGTTGGTGGAGCACGAACGCCGACAGGTCGTCGAGTAGATGGACATCGTCGACCGCCACGAGCAGCGGCCGGCCCTGCGGGTCGTCGGTGATGGCCGCGATCAGCGCGCCGACGATCTGCAGCGGGCTGCCGTCGAGCCTGCCGACCCACTGTGCGAACGCGCCGAGCGGAATCGGGCGGGCGGCTGCCGTCCCGACCAACCACCGGACGGCCCACCCCTCGCCGGATGCCTGTTCTGCCGCCTCGTGGGCCAGCCGTGTCTTCCCGACGCCCGGGCGACCGGCGACCACGACCCCCGCGTATTCAATCGTGGCATCCCGGTCGAACAGCACCGCGATCACGCCGAGCTCCTCGGCCCGACCCGTCAGCGGCCACGCCTCCATGACCCGTAATTATCGACCCCGAAGGGCGCTTCTGCCAGGCAACTCTCAGATCCGTGGTAAGGGGCTTCCCAGAATCGAGGCACACCGCTCACGGAGCGAGAGGGTTCGTCGGGCTATGGCCGGCGCCGCAGTCCAGCGTTGCCGCCGGCTTCAGTCGGGTCTGCGCTCTATCGCCGATAGCGACACGGGCCGCTGGTGGTGAGTTGTCCTGGTCGCCTGGTGATCGGCGGCCAGGGGCGCCGATCAGATGCCGTGGTGGGGTTCCTCAGTCCTGGACCCGGGTGTGCGTGATCTCGGACATGAGGTGGGCGAGTTCGCTGCGGTCGGTCAGGCCCAGTCGGGTGGAGCAGCGGTAGATGTGGCCTTCGACGGTGCGCACCGAGAGGGTCAGTCGGTCGGCGATCTGTTTGTTGGTCAGGCCGGCGGCTACCAGGGTGGCGATCTCGCGTTCACGGTCGCTGAGTGGCACGGGTGTCGCTGCTGCTCGGGTGGCCGGTGTGACGGCGCCGCATTCGGCTGCGAGCCGGGCGGCGTGGGCGGATGCGGTCAGCGCCGCGCCGTTGCGGTGAGCGCGCCGGAAGGCGATGGACGCGTGGGCGGCGGCGTCGGCGGCAGCGATCCGATCTCCCATCGCCTCGAGGTCGTGGGAGACAGACAGCAGTGCCGCGCCGCCGTGCGGGTCGGCCACCGCGGTGGCCCACCGCGCCACTAGCGCCACCCGAGGGCCGTCCACCGTCTCGGCGAGTTCGGCCAGACGGGCGGCGTTGTGTAGCTCGCCGAACTGGATCGCGGTCTGCAGACACATCACCTCACGGGCTCGCTGCCCGTGCGTACGCGCGAACTCAGCCGCCTCATGGGCCAAGGCCCGCGCTTGGGAGGTACGTCCGTGCGCCGCCGAAACCCACGCAGCAGCCAGCAGACTGTCGGATTCGCGGTAAGTGTGGGCCGGATGTCGATCCCGCCGCATCTGGGCGAGCGCGTCCGCTGCCGCGTCGAGATCCCCGCTGCGGGCCAGCGCCATGGTGTAGTCGATGCCGTAGCAGTAGGAACCGCCGTCCGTTCTGTCCGCGAACTCGGTGACCGCGCGGCGGAGGCGTTCGATGGCGGTCTTCAGGTCCCCGCCGCCCAGTGCCGCTACGCCACTGATGCCGGCGGAGAACCCCTGGGCGCCACCTGGTACGTCGGCGCACTGCCGGTCGGTGCTGCGCGCGACGGTAAGTGCCTGCGAGAGGAATCCCCCGAGGACTAATGCTTGCGAGTAGTAGACGATACGGATCACCGCGTGATAGAAACCGGCCTCCGGGGAGGCCGCGACCACCGGGGCTTCGTCGGCAATCGTCCCGGCTGCCAGCGGGTCTCCCAGGTCACCCACGGCGATCGTGTGCGCCCACGACGATATCAGCGCCGGCACCGCGGAAAGTTCGCTCCGGTCGATCGATTCGTATGTCTGAAGGGCTTCGGCGGGCCGGGCCTCGACGGCCAGCTGCACGGCCCGGAACGCTGACAACCTGTGCGAGACCGACCGAGATGAGCCGGATAGCGCGTCGTCGATGACCCTCCGAGACTGCTCGGGTCGACCCAGTGGCCACAGCAGGTTGAGGGCGCGCAAAATCACCGCGGTCGACCAGGCCGGCTCGGGCAGCCGGCGGGCGGTCACCGACTGCAAGAGCTCCTCGGCCTCGGGGCCCCGGCTCGACAGCGACAACGTGTTCGCCCACAGGAGTTCGGCGTCCACACCGGCACCGGCACGCACGGCCGCCTCGGCGAGCCTCCGGGCCAAAGCGATATCCAGCCGTTGGATAGCATCCTGGGCGCCCTTGAAGAGGACACCGTGATCCGGTGGCAGATCGGACTGGAGCCACAGCAGGGCCAGTCGCACGGGATCGACCGGCCTGTCCTGGCCGGGTGCGGTCATGGCTTGTGCGACCCGCCCGCGTTGTCCGGCGAGCCTGATCCGGCCCGCCCGCGCCACCCGTACCTCGGCGAACAGTGGGTGACCGACCTGAACCACGTCGCCGCGCGGTGTTCGGGCCACGGTGATCAAGCCGCCCCGCTCGGCGTGTTGGATCGCCTCCGGTTCGGCGAGGCGGCCAAGGAGTTCGAGTTCGAGCGGTTCGGCGACGGCGACCAGGTCGACCACCTCGCCGACGGTGTCCGGGACGTCACCGATCTGATCGCGGACCAGGTCGGTGAGTGAATCGGAGACCGCAAGGGGCCCGGCCCACTCCCAGCCCTCAGGACCGGGGCTGATCCGATCGGCCAGCAGCTCCTGGGTCACCATCTGCCGCAGGAACAGGACGTTCCCGCGGGTCAGCGACCACATCCGGTCGGCACACGCCGAGGCGACGCTGCCGCCGAGGACCCGTTCGAGCAGCGCGACGGTGTGCGCCTCGGACAGCGGCTGCAGATCCAGGCGATGCAGATGCCCGTCCTTCCACAATGCTGTCACCGTCTCCGGTGCACTCTCGCCGCTGCGCAGGGTCGCGATCACCACCGCCGCCCTGCGCACGACCAGCTGCTGCAGCACGAACGCGGACAGGTCATCGAGCAGGTGCACATCGTCGACCGCCACCAGCAGCGGCCGGCCCTGCGGGTCATCGGTGACGGCCGCGATCAGAGCGCCGACGATCTGCAACGGGCTGCCGTCGAGCCGATCGGCCCACTGCGCGAACACGCCCAGCGGGATCGACCGTGCTGCTGCCGTACCCCCCGCCCACCGGACGGCCCACCCCAGCTTCGCCGCCTCCGCGGCCGCTTCCCGAGCCAGCCGGGTCTTACCGACGCCCGGGCGGCCGGCGATCACCACCCCCGCGTCGGTGGTCCCGGCATCCCGGTCGAACAGCGTCGCGATCACGCCGAGCTCCTCGGCCCGGCCGGTCAGCGGCCACGCCTCCATGGCTTCCGATTGTCGACCCCGGAGAGTCCGCCTGCCAGGCAACTCCCCGATCCAGGGCGCGAATCCCCCGGATCCGGGCACCGATCACGGAGCGATCGGGTCCGCCCCGCTACGGCAGCGCATCCCAGGGCGGTGCGGCTCCCGCGACGGCGATGGCAGCGTCCTGCAGGAGAGCGATCATCTCCGCCACCACGTGCGCGGCGCTGATACCCGTACATGTCACGAGTCCCCATACGCAGGCGACGAATCCGCGTCCCGCGATGGCTGTGACGGCCTCGCCCAGCCGACCGTTCGGAGGTGGGGGATCGTTACGGATGATGCGGGTGCGCTGTTCGGCGGTGAGCCCGTGTTCGGGCAGGATCGCGAAGGTCAACTCGGCGCTGATCGCCCTCAGGGCGGCGGCGCGCCGCTGCGGGTCGCCGCCGGTCAGCTGCGGGGCGTACCGCAGCACTCCAGGACCCAGGAGATCGACCAGGACCCGCTCGACGATGACCGCATGCGATGCCTGAGGGAGATACACCACTGGGCTCACCACCGACGTCCCAGTCGGTCACA
>CAJCHX010000815.1 GCA_903970215.1 Acidobacteriaceae bacterium | reverse complement strand
CGCTGCGGCGTCCGTGGGCGTCCCGTCGTTTCCTCCGTGACTACTCGGGGAGCAAGCCGGTACCGGTCGACGTGGGCGACGGACGGCTCTGGGACCTTTCGTTGATCCGCGACGCCTGGCCGGAAGGTCTCCGATCGGGCTGGACGGATCTGCTCGCCGACCGGGAGGGGCTCCTGACGGTGATGGAGCGACTGCCCCGGGTCGCGAGCCACCTCGACGTCTGGGTCAGCAACCAGTTGAGGCGTCCGGGCGGAGAGGTCGTGCTGATCGACTGGGCCTTCTGCGGGGACGGCGCCATCGGTGAGGACGTCGGCAACCACATCCCCGACGCCGTGTTCGATCTCTTCTGGCCCGCCGAACGGATAGCCGAGCTCGACACCGCCTGCTTCGACGCCTATCTCGCCGGACTCCGTCAGGCCGGCTGGCGAGGCGATCCCCGGGTCGCCCGCCTCGGGGTGGTCGCGTCGTGCGTCAAGTACACCTGGCTCCTGCCGCTCATGCTCGACCGGGCCTCGTCCCCGTCACACAACGCGTACGGCGAGAAGGCGGATTCCTTCGAGCTCTACCGGCGCCGGGGTCTCGCGTTCGCCCACCTCCTCGAGTGGCACGAGGAGGCCCGGGCGCTCAGCGAGCTGATCTGAACGGGGCGGCCCAGTACTACATTCGACACATGGAGACAATCGGCGTCCGTGAACTCCAGCACCACGCGTCGGCGGCGCTGCGTCGCGTCGAGCGGGGCGAGACCATCGGCGTCACGGATCGGGGACGGCTGGTCGCCGTCCTCGCGCCGCCATCGTCGGCGACCGGCGCCGGAGCCCTGATCGCGTCCGGGCGGGTTCAGCCGGCCAGAGACCGGGCCGGCGCCCTTCCCGCACCCGTGGCCGCCGCCCGAGCCAGCGCCGAGGTGCTCGACGAGCTTCGCGACGAGCGCTGAGCCGGGCAGTGGTCTGGTAGCTCGATACCTCTGCGTTCCTGAAGCTCGTCGTGTCGGAGCCGGAGTCGGCGGCAATGCGATCGTGGATGATCGAGAGCGGGTCGTGCTGGTCGTCGCAGGTGTTGCGCACCGAGGCCCTCCGGGCCGGCGGTCGCCTCGGGGTGGCCGAGGAGGTCGTCGCCGGGGCGTTGGAGGGCGTGTCGTTGGTGACCCCGAGCCCGTCGACGTTCCATGCCGCCGGGCGCCTGCTCCCGGCGGCGCTGCGGTCCCTCGACGCCCTGCATCTGGCGACCGCGCTCGAGCTGGGCGCCGACCTGCAGGGCCTCGTGACCTACGACGCCCGGATGATCGAAGGCGCCCGGATGGCGTCGATGGTCGTTGTCACCCCGGCGTAGGGTCGGCGTCCAGCGGCGTCGAGCGCGCATGACCCACACGTCGTGGCGAGTGTCGGCTCGGACGTGAACTCCTGCATCTCGATGATCACGGCCCGGGGGGCCGGGGCGAGAGTGCATCTGCATGGCGGTGATGTGCTGGTGGTGGATGTCGGGGCGGTTTGTGGGAGGCCGGCCTTGATTGTCAAGTGCATGACTATGCATTGCTTGCATAAGAAATAGGTGTGGTGACCAGACTTATGCGATCTGTCCTTCGCTGGAGTGGGGTCCCGGGGGCCGGGTTGGCTCGAAATTGGCCTCACCCGGCTCAAGGCGACAGGGCCCAGCCCCTCCTTCGGGTGCACAGCATCACGCTGCCTGGTGCGTACTCAGGGCAGCAGGCGGCGCAGCGCTCCTCTGTCCACACCTGCGTCGACTGAGGATCAGCGGGGGTTTGACGCTTGGGCTCTCGGTGGAACGGGACCATGAGCGCCACGGCGTGGTCGGGGTGGCGGACGCAGATGTGGCTTCCCCGCTGACGTACCACGACCCAGCCGAGGGCCGTGATGAGTTGCTGGCCGGAGACTGGCGGCAGCCGTCTGGGGACGCCCCGTCGCCAGACGTCACACCCGGAGGGACGGTCTGCGGCGGCCGCAATCATGAGACAGGCCATGCCGATGGAAGACTCAGTGCCCTTTACCGCTGCGCTGGACTGCTCAGTGCGACGATCCGGTGGTCCAAACGGGATTGGATGGGCCAGGCCATATCTCAAGGAGGCGTCTCGCTAGGAATGCCCCTCGTTCATCGATGGCGTGGTCCGTCCACTCCTCGTAGTCTCCAAGCCGACTGTTCAGGAGCAGCTTGCTATGAGCATTGAGCCCGCTCCGCTTAGCGGCCCACGGGCCGTTGGAGAGGGACGCATTCAGCGCCTGCGTGACGATGGTGAGGTTCCCGAGGCGGTGTAGCCGACGATTCCGCTCGTCCGCGGCGGCCTTTCGTTCGTTGGCATCGAGCTGGCCTGGAAGGCTCCAGTGCTCCTCCCACCCCTGGGGCATGAGGTGCTCCAAGGAGAGTCCTTCGGCGAGTGACGGCATGTCGGTCTTCTCGGAGTAGAGGCTTGCCTCTACGGCAGCTAGGGCCATGATCAGTCTGGGCTGCCCTACAACACCATAGACGCCGTAGTTGCGGATCCAGTCTTCGAACTCTTCGTCCTCGGGCCACCTCGAGATCTCCCCCTCCCCACCGGAGATCGCGCTGAACAACGCGTCGTCGGCGTGCTCGAGGTCCTTTCGGATGGCGACGATGAGACGTGGGACAAGACGATTGTAGTTCTTTGCGGTGAGACGCATCAGTGCCCGTCGCGCAAGAAAGCTCTCAAGGATACGGAGAGCGCGGCGCCGCCGGTCCACGGTGATCTGGGCCGAGCGGAAGAGCAGGAGTACAACCGGGAAGAATGTCCCCGCGTCGAGCGGACGGAAGCGGCGGAAGAAAACATCCTCAAACGATCCAGTCGGTTGGTTATCGAAGGACCGCATGACTGCGGCGTCATCGCAAAGCTCGCGAATCAGCGCTCCTGCATCAGTATCGTTAGACAGCACGGCGGTTCGGAAGGTCGGGAAAAGCTCGGTGGCTGAGATCGTTCGCTCGAGCTTCATGGTCAGCCAATGCATCAAGAACAGTTCACCACGCGGACGGAAAAGGCGACCTTGGCGAACCTCGTCACGCCAGTACTCTTGCTCTAGCTCTGGTTGCCAGACCTCTGAGTACAAACCGTCGACGATCGCCTCGACGACTTGGCGGACCACTAGGCTAAAGACGGCGTTCTTCACCAAATCCAGAGCGAGCAGAGGAGTGCCGCGAGCGTTCAGCGTTTCGAAAATTACCTGAGCATTGTCGTCAGGCTCCAACGTGATGGAAACAACCTTTAGTAATTCACACATCGTTATGCGCAAGATCTGAGACCGCTCGCCGCGCGACTCGAAGTCATCGCCGCCGGCCAAAATCCCGTCGATGACGTCCTCGTCGCGCTCCGTCTCGTTTTCCTCGTCGGAATCCATAAGGAAGGCGAGGGCCTGAGAGCGGAAATACTTGTAGGCCGCTGGGATCAAGCCGGCTGCCGCCGCCAAGGTCGGGGCAGCACTCGGTTCCATGACCAATTGAAAGGCAGACCGGTTGGCGTTGGTCGGCCACACTTTGAACCGATCGACGCCCTTCGCCTTTTTCGGATTGTTGAGGATCAGCTCACGCAGTAGAGCGCTGTCGTCCGCTGCCCCTACCTCCGCCAAGGCGTCAGCTGTAGCAGCGAGCAGTAACTGAAGTGTCGTGAGTCGCTGCTGCCCATCGATCACGATGAACTGCGGTATCTCGCCTGGCATCGTCTTTTCCTGTTCGAGAACGAGAGCTCCAAGGAAGTGTGTCCACGTGCTGCTCAATCCATCACTGGCTTGGCGGTCGAGCAGGGTCATGACGTCATCCCAGAGGGGTGCCCACTGATGCTCCTCGTCCCAGACGTACGGCCGCTGGTAGAGCGGCACCGTATATCTGACCGCCTGCTCGAAGAGCTGTTGAACGTTGTGGGTGCTCGGTTTCAAGGGGTTCGTCTCCTTCGGGAGCAGTGCTCGTTCGTGGTCGGCGGGTGCCAAGCTGCCTCCCCCGACTTCAGATGGACCTCGCAGGCCCTGCTGTCGAGCGAGATCCTATGTTTTCTTTCGGCGGCGACCGCTCAAGGTCTCGGGGAGGTTGGACAAATCATGATCGGTAAGGGTCACCGGCGTGTACTCCTTCGTGTGTTCCCGCCAGAACATGACGAGCTTCACGACGGTGGCTCATCCAACAGGTGGACCCTTCAGCAACACGGGACACGATCGCGGGAGTATCACGTCAAATCGGGACGATCGGAACGTCCGTCAACGAGAACACCGAGCTGGTGGGGCCGGGCCGGGACCACAGCGTCGAGGCCCCTCCGCCTTCGGCTCCGGGTTCCTCCGGGTCGACCCCTACGGGCATGCCCTTGACCCTGCGCTCCCGGCCCGACGAGGCGCAGCAATCGGGCCGACCCTTGTGCCCGACCCGCCGAGACTAGGCGGACATCCCACCCATCCCGAGAAGACCACCGACCGACCACCACCACACCACCCAGTGCGACCGGTGCGACGAGGAGCAATAGGAGGGAGGATCGACGCCCGCACCCGCACCGTCGACGAGCTCACCCTGGCCCTCCGCCGTTGCGCCCCGGCATCCGCACCCTGAAGCTTCCGTCGACCCTCATCAACCACCGGCACTGACCCAGCCGGCCCTACCTCCTCGAGCACGTCGCCGTCACCCCTCCTGGACCAGCGGGGAGCTCGTGGCCGGCGTCGACTGGCACGCTTGGCGGACGAGCACGCTCAGGACGATGCGCAGCCAGCCGATCAAGGTCTGATGAGCAAGGCGCTGCGGCTGGGATCAAACGAACGGATCGTGCGCGACGCACGCACGGAAGCTGCGAAGGCCAACTGGAAGCTCCTTAGTGCCTTCGCCATCGGCGTCGCTGTCGTCGTCGTCCTCCTGTTGGCTGACCCACTGCCGGTCCAGGTGAAGTGGTTTCTCAGCGGCGCAGTCTGCACGGTTGGCGCCGGCACCATATGTCTCGCCGTCCACCTCGCTGCCGGACACCACCATCGAGTCCTCGGTCGCCATGCGGAGCGGCTGACGCAACAAGCGGTTCGCGGCCGATGGCATCGCCTCCGGGGCTGGAGACTGGTCAACGGACTCTTCTTCCAGAATCTCGGTGACGTCGACCACGTCCTCGTCGGGCCCGGCGGCGTCTACTCGATCGAGACGAAGTGGACCAGCGAGCCGTGGGAAGTGACCCCAGCCGCCCTGCGCCGCCCCGCACACGACACGCTCGATGCGGTGCGTCAGGCCAAGGAGGGTGCAAAGAAGATCGATCTCAT
>CAJCHX010000814.1 GCA_903970215.1 Acidobacteriaceae bacterium | reverse complement strand
AGGTGGCGGGCGCAGGCGGGGAGTCGAGGCGCAGCGTCGAGACGTCGTTGTGCGCGAGGATCACCGACAACTCCTCCCCGGTGCCCGTGGTGCCGGTACCGGGGACCTCCCCGTCGTGCCCGGTGGGCCCGAGGACCACCGCGGCCGGTAGCCGGGTGCTCTGGTCGCCGGGGTGCACGAACACGGCGTCGACGCTGCCGGACGGCGCCGTGATCGTCACGGGGGTCTGCAGCCAGCCCGACGGCAAGGCCGTCGGCGCGGGTGGCAGCGAATCATGGGACTGGGCCAGGCCGCCCTCGCCGGGAGAACAGCCGGCCACCGCAACGCACACGCACGCCGTCGCCATCAGGACTCGCAGGTTACGCAACACTCGCACCACCCTAGTGACGTGCGCAGCGCCCGCTCGTCGGCCCGCCCTCAGCGCAGCCGCTCGGCTTCCCGCGCGGTGTCGACGAGGCGGGCACACAGTGCGGCGAGCTCGTCCACAGACGCGCCCTCGCCGACGGCGGTCTGCACGTCCTCCGCGGCACATCGCACCTCGAACATCCGTTCCGAGAGCGACTCGACCTCCGCGGCGGTGAGCACGACCGCGTCCATGGGCAGCATCGCCGAAGACAGCGCCGCGCGGCTCTCGTACGCCCGCTGTCGGCACGACCGTTTGCAGTATTTCCGGGTGCGGCCCGGGCCCTCCGTTATCACCTCGCGTCCGCACCACGCACACACCGCAGCGCGTCGGCGGATACCGGGCCCAGGCATGCCAACCAAGATAACCGGTATTGTCGACGTGTTTGCGCGGGAACACCGCGCGTCGTGTCGGCGTTGTAAGAGCTTGCCCGGGGTTTTCGGCCGGGGAGAGGTTGGATACATATGGCAGATCGAGTATTGCGGGGCAGCCGCCTCGGTGCGGTGAGCTACGAGACGGACCGGGACCACGATCTGGCTCCGCGGCGGATGGCGCGGTACCGGACGGACAACGGCGAGGAATTCGACGTCCCGTTCGCGGACGATGCGGAGATCCCCGGGTCTTGGCTGTGCAAGAACGGCCTCGAGGGGACGTTGATCGACGGTGTGGCGCAGGAGGAGAAGAAGGTCAAGCCTCCCCGCACGCATTGGGACATGTTGCTGGAGCGCCGTTCGGAGGCGGAGCTCGACGAGCTCCTCAAGGAGCGGCTCGACCTGCTCAAGGCCCGGCGCGGCAAGTAACGGCATGGATACGAGATAAGGCTCCCACCGGTTTCGGCGGGAGCCTTATCTCGTATGTCAGCCGCGGCGCGCCGCGAGGTACTCCTGGAAGTGCCGACGGCGCCCCTCGAGACCCCAGCGCGGGACGTTGAGGGCCGCCTCCTTGACGATCGATCCGCTCATCTTGGATTGGCCGATCACTCGCTCGGTGAAGGTGATCGGCACTTCGACCACCGACAGGCCACGCTGGACGGCGCGCCACGCGAGGTCGATCTGGAAGCAGTAGCCCTCGGAGGAGACGGTGTCGAGCTGCAACTCCTCGAGCACCCCGCGGCGGAACGCGCGGTAGCCGCCTGTGATGTCCCGGATCCGGGTGCCCAGCGCGAGCTGTGAGTACACGTTGCCACCCCGCGAGATCAGCTGGCGCTTGAGCGGCCAATTGACCGTCCGGCCACCGGACACGTACCGGGACCCGAGGACCAGGTCGGCGCCCGCGTCGATCGCGCGGAGGAGCCGGTCGAGCTGCTCCGGAGCGTGCGAACCGTCCGCGTCCATCTCGACGACCACGGCGTAGTCCCGCTCGAGCGCCCACTGGAACCCCGCGATGTATGCGCCGCCGAGGCCGTTCTTCTCGGCTCGGTGCAACACATGGATCCGCGGGTCCACCGCCGCCATCGCGTCGGCCGCCTCGCCGGTGCCGTCGGGGCTGTTGTCATCGACGACGAGCACGTCCACGCCGGGCTGCGCACGGTGCAGCCGACCGACGATCAACGGGAGGTTCTCCAGCTCGTTGAACGTCGGGATGATCACCAGCGTCTTCGACGACGGCGGCTGGTCGGTGGGGCTCATGTCGCTTCCTCGGCTGTCGGTGATGTCGATGCGATTGCAGCGTCCCGGGGCCCGGATCGCCGTCGTTCAGCGTGAGGCTCGCCCCGCGCCGACCCTCTATGGTGCCTTACGCCGTCGGCGAGCCCTACGCCGGTCAGCACCAGCAGGACCGCTTCCAGACTCCAGTCGAGCCGGGATGCGGGCGTTCGCGTGGTGTGCAGCGGCACCGCGGCCTCGAGGTACGCGGGCGTCCACGTCGCGGTGTGGGCGGTGACCGTGCCGTCCGGGCTGACCAACGCGCTGACGCCGGTCGTGGCAGCCACCACGACCTCGCGGTCGAACTCGACCGCCCGGACACGTGACATCCCCAGCTGCTGCCACGTCATCGTCGAGTGCCCGAACGTCGCGTTGTTGGTGGGCACGGTGAGCACCTGCGCGCCGGCGGCCACGGACTGCTCGAAGGCTCGATCGAACGCGACCTCGTAACAGGTGGCGACGCCGATCGGCAGTTGTGGCCGCATTCCGCTGCCCGGGTGGACGACCCCGTCACCGGACCCCTTGCTGAAATTGTTCGCGATGTCCACGTAGTGGCTGAAGTGGCGGAAGAACGACCGCATCGGCATCGTCTCTCCGAACGGCTGCAGGATCGCCTTGTCGTGCCGCTCCCCCGCGCCCCGCGCATCCCACATGATCATGCTGTTGTAGTAATGCCGGTCGTCGGCCCAGTGCACGGTGCCCACCAGGATCGGAGCGCCGACGGTCGCGGACGCCGCGCTGATCAGTGCGCCCACGTCGGGGTCGATCTCGGGCGGGATGTCGGACGAGTTCTCCGGCCAGATCACCACGGCGGGTTGGGCCGCACGCCCGGCGCGGATGTCCGCGGCCAACCGCAGCGTCTCATCCAGGTGGTTGCGGAGCACGGCCTCGCGCTGCGTGGTGAAGTTGTAGCTCAGGCGAGGCACGTCGCCCTGGATCGCGGCGACCGTCACCGTCGAGCCCGGGCTCGAGGCGTGCACCACCGGCCACGCCGCGGCCGCTGCCATGAACGGAGCGAGCACAGCGGCCACCGGCACGGCCAGGGCACCCCACCGCATGCCCGACCGGAGCGTCCGGACCAGTGCGGCGATCCCCGCACCCGTGAGCGCGACGGCGAAGGATATGCCGGGCGCACCCAGGTAGTGCGCGATGGCGAGGAACGGTCCGTCGGCCTGGCTGAAGGCGAGCCGGCCCCAGGGGAACCCACCGAACGGGAACGACGATCGGGCCCACTCGGTGGTCACCCACGCCGCAGCCACCCACAACGCTCCCCAGCGCAGGGGGGCCACCCGCGCAGCCACCACCCCGAAGGCGCCGTAGAACACCGCGCACGCGGCGCAGAGACCCAGCCAGGGCAGTGCCCCGACCATCGTGTCGATCCACGTGAGTAGCGGTACGCACAATCCGAGGCCCGCAACGAAGCCGTACGCGAAGCCGGCACGGGCACGGCACCCGGACAGGACCAGCGTCAGGACCGCGACCCCGAGCGGCGCAGCCCACCACAGGTGCCCGGGCGGGAAGGCTGCGAACAGCAGCAGTCCGGCGATGCCGGCCGCCACCGTGCGCGCTGCGGTGATACGAACAGCGGCGGGAAACGCGCGCGAGAGGCGAGTGGCGGTCACGCGGCCTCGAAGAGCGTGACACCGCGCGACACCGTCCGCAGGCAACGCGGAGCCCGCGCCCCGGGTGAGAGGTCGGGCAGGGGCGCGACACCGGCTCGGGGATCGGTGGACCACCGCTGCACCGCATCCGACGGGGCGCGCACCACGAGCTCGTCGACCTCCCACACGGCGTACGACGCGGGAGCGCCGGGGACCAGGGTCCCAGCGACGCCGTCGCGTACCCCTCCGGCGCGCCATGCGCCGCGGGTCGACGCCGTGAACGCCGCCCGGGGAGACACGGCACTGCCCGCGGTGCGATGGTGGGCGGCGGCGCGGATGGTGGCCCACGGATCGAGCGGAGTGACAGGCGAGTCCGACGAGAAGGCCAGCGGCACGGCGTTGCGCGCGAGCAGGGCGAAGTCATTGAGCCCGGCCGCACGCGCCCGGCCGAGCCGGCGGGCGTACATGCCGTCGTCCCCGCCCCACAGCGCGTCGAAGGCAGGCTGCATGCTCGCGTGTACCGCCCATGCCCCCAGCTGCTGCGCCTGTGCCGGGCCGACCATCTCCGCGTGTTCGATGCGATGCCCGCACGACGCGACCCGCGGTGTGCCGAACCGTTCGACGGCCGTGGCGAGGGCGGCCACCACACGGTTCACAGCAGCGTCGCCGATCGCGTGGAAGCCGGCCTGCACACCTGCCTCGGTGCAGGCCAGGACGTGCGCTGTGATGCTCTCCTGATCCAGATGTTCGATCCCGACGGTCTCGGCATCCGCGTACGGAACGGACAGCAGAGCGGTGTGCGAACCGAGCGAGCCGTCGACGAACAGGTCGCCGGCCAGGCCGTCGGCGCCCGTGCGCGCGAGGATCTCGGCGACGTGTGCGGCATCCCGGGCGGGCTCGCCCCAGTACCGGCGCACGTATACGCCGTGGTCTACGCCTGCGAGCAGGGCGAAGTCGCGTTCGCCGGCGATCTCGAGACCCGAGCACTCGTGCACGGCGACGATCCCGGCTGCGGCGGCGGCGTCGAGCGCCGCCCGTTGGGCCGCCACGATCTGGGCATCGCTCAGTGCGTCCTGGGCGGCGACGCGGACGGCGTGGTGGGCTGCGTCGGTGAGCGGCAGCCGGGGGTGGTATCCAGGCAGGCGGTCGAGCCCCGGCACCGCCGACCGCAGTGCCGAACTCGCCTGCGCGGAGTGCTCGTCGATCCGCGCCGCGTACACGGGCCGGCCGCCGCATGCTTCGTCCAGGTCGGCCGTGGTGAGCGTGCCGTCGGTCCAGCCGTCCGGATCCCAGCCTCGCGCCAGCACCACCCCGTCGTGGTCCGTTGCGTACCGAACCAGCGAAGCGATGGCCTCGGCCTTCGAGGGCGCGCCGAGTGCCGGGCCGCCGAGCAGGAGACCGGTCGCCGACAGATGGACATGCGTGTCCACGAAACCCGGCGCGACGAACGCACCGTCGAGATCCACGACCTCCGCTTCCGGGTGTAGCGCGCGACCTGCGGCGTCCTCGCCGACCCAGGTCACAACGCCGTCTGCGATGGCGATCGCGGTCGCGCTCGCGGACGCCGGCGTGTAGATCCGTCCGCCGACGAGAAGTTGGGGGGTCACGGCTCCCAGTCTGCCAACCGAGCGGGAGCGGACGTGCAGGCGGCTGTGTCGGCCTCGACGCCCGGGGTCAGTACGCGGGCGGCAGCTGCCGGAACGCGGTGGGTGCAGCGCCGTCCGGCCTGCCGACGACTCCGCCGTCGACGACCACTCCATCCACGACCGGTCCGAAGCCCGGTCCCGTGAAGGCGGTCGCGAACACCGACCGGTCGACGAAGCGGGCGATGCGCTTGGCACCGACATACGTCGCGACCGGGCGTACCACGGCGCGGCCGGGCCGGGTCAGCAACAGCATGCCCGCCGCCGTCGTGATCACACCCGGTACGGCGAGGAGCACGACCGACGACGCGAGCAGCGCGGTGTCGACCAGCGCGGGACCCGCGGGCCCGTCCCCCTCGAGTGCGGAGCCGAGGCGGCGCAGGACGTCGCCTGCGGTACGCCGCAGCATCAGCACCGCGATGGCGAGCGCCGCGATCATGGCGAGCACCGCCCAGCCGAACCCGAGCCACCACACCAGCACGGCGAACGCTGCCACCTCGATCAGAACATAGGCTGCGAATGCCACGAGCTTCATACTCCGGTCAACGTGTGGGGCGCGTATCGGGTTCCCATCCCGGTTCACGAGGATTCTTAACCTTCCGCGCAGCGGTTCGCCCTCTTAGCGTCGGTCACATCATGGCCGTAGACTCCCTGCCCCGGACCGCGGATCCCGGCGTCGCCCAGCCCGATGGGCGGGCGGCGCTGCGGCTCGTTCGCCGCCGCCGGCCGTCACAGTGGTTCGCAGTGACAGTGCTGGCGGTGCTCGCGGCGATGGTGGCGCATTCGCTGATCACCAACCCGCGGTTCGAATGGGGCACCGTCGCGTCCTTCCTCACCGCCGACACGGTGCTGCGCGGCCTGGGCCTGACCGTCGGTCTCACCGCGGCGTCGTTCGTCGCCGGATGGCTGCTCGGAGTCGGGCTTGCAGCGATGCGACTGTCGGGCAACCCCGTACTGCGGGCGGTTGCGTTCGGATACGTGTGGCTGATCCGCTCGATCCCGCCGTTGGTGCTGCTGTTGTTCTGGTTCAACCTGGCAGCGATCTATCCCGTGCTGTCGGTGGGCGTGCCGTTCGGCCCCGAGTTCGCACGCGTGAACACGGCGCACCTGTTCGGCGGGGTGGCCGCCGCCTTCCTCGCGCTCACGCTGGACGTGGCCGCGTTCGCGGCGGAGATCGTACGGGGCGGCCTGCTCTCGGTTCCCGCCGCACAGGTCGACGCCGCACGCTCGCTGGGGCTGTCCCCACGCCGGATCTTTCGCCGCATCGTGCTGCCGCAGGCGATGCCGACGATCGTGCCGGGTGCCGGAAACCTGCTGATCGGACTTCTCAAGTCGACGTCGCTGGTGTCGGTGATCGCCGTGACCGATCTGCTGTACTCCGTCGAGATGATCTACGCGCAGAACTTCCAGGTGATGCCGCTGCTGTTCGTCGCGACCATCTGGTACATCGCAGCCACGACGGTGCTGTCGGCGGCCCAGTACCTCATCGAACGCCGGTACGCCCGTGGCCGGGGTGGCCGGACCCCCACGATTCGGCTCGGCTCCGCCCTGCGGTGGCGGCCGCGGCCGACATCGGTGGTTGCGCGGTGACCGCGATCGAGGTCCGCGGCCTCCGGAAGGCTTTCGGCACCCGGGCGGTGCTCGACGTGGTCGACCTGGATGTGTCGGCGGGCGAGGTGGTGGCGTTGCTCGGGCCTTCCGGGTCCGGCAAGTCGACGCTGCTGCGGTGCATCAACCACCTCGAACGCCCGGACGCGGGGTACGTGCGGGTGG
>CAJCHX010000813.1 GCA_903970215.1 Acidobacteriaceae bacterium | reverse complement strand
GTGGTCGCCGAGCACGCCGATGTGTGGAACATCCCGGGCGGCGATATCGACGACGCGGTGCGCCGGAGCGCACTGCTCGACCGCCTCTGCGCGGAGGTCGGCCGCGACCCCGCCGCGATCACCCGATCGATGGTGCTGTCGGTCGCGTACGGACAACCGTCCGAGACCCGAGCGGCGATCGACGAGGCCCGAGCCCACGGCTTCCGGCACGTCGTCCTGTCGCTGCCGGCGCCGTACCCGACGGGTGTGGCGCGGTGGGTCGCCGACGAACTGATCGGCGGGTAGACCGAGCCGCTACGCGTGCGCCGTGGCGACCAGGCTCTGGTACTGCGGGAAGCGGCTGATGAACTTGCGGACGTAGGTGCACACCGGGATCACGTGCCGACCGCGCGCCGCGGCGTCGTCGAGCACACCCTGCACCAGGGCCCGCGCGAATCCATGCTTGCCGAACTTCTCCATCACCACCGTGTGCAGCAGGATCATGTCGCCGTGGCCGGTCAGCTCGTAACCCTCCACGCCGATCAACTCGTCGCCCGCCCACAGTTCGAACCGGTCACGCACCGGATTGTCGAACAGCCGCAGCGGCGCCGCCAGTTCCAAGGTGGGCTTCGGAACCTCCACCGCGTGCTGATCAGCCGGTTGATTCTGCGTCATATGTCGACCTCCTGCCGTGCCGCGGCCCGACCGTCCGGCCGCGACGGTGTGACACCCATCACTCTAGTGCGACCAGGCTACGCCCGCTCGCCAGGACAACGCGCGATTGCCCGCGGACACGCCCGGCGGGTGTCGCCGCGCGGCCCGCCCCGGCCCCGCAGACCGGACACATCACCCGCGCACATCACCCGCGCCCGGCCGCCGGACTACGCGCCGCCGAACTGCGGAATGGGCTACCCTCGGGAGGCAACCCACGGGAGCTCGCCGCTAACGAGCTGAGAGGACGCCTGACGCGGGCGTCGACCGCACGAACCTGTCCGGATAATGCCGGCGTAGGGAGCAAGGAGCCCTCAAAAATGTCTATATCGTCCACCCCCGTCACCGAGGTCACGACCGGTCCGATCGAGGGATCCAGCAAGCAGTACCGCGCCGTCGGGCACCTGCAGGTGCCGTTCCGCCGGATCGCTCTGACCAACGGCGACCACCACGACGTGTACGACACGTCGGGCCCGTACACGTCGTACACCACCGCCGACGAACTGCACGATCTACGGGCCGGCCTGCCGAAGACGCGCGACGCCTGGAGCAAGCCGGAGCCGGTCGCCGTCGAGGGCCGGGAGGGCACCGCGCGCACTCAGCTCGCGTGGGCCCGCGCCGGCATCGTCACCGACGAGATGCGCTACATCGCCGCGCGCGAGGGGTTCGATCCCGAGTTCGTCCGCGACGAGGTGGCGATCGGCCGGGCAGTCATCCCCGCCAACCACCGCCACCCCGAGTGCGAGCCGATGATCATCGGAAAGGCGTTCGCGGTCAAGGTGAATGCGAACATCGGCAACTCGGCCGTCACCAGCTCCATCGCCGAGGAGGTGGAGAAGATGGTGTGGGCCACCCGGTGGGGCGCCGACACGATCATGGATCTGTCGACCGGCAAGGACATCCACGAGACGCGCGAGTGGATCATGCGAAACTCGCCCGTCCCGGTCGGCACGGTCCCCATCTACCAGGCGCTCGAGAAGGTCAAGGGCGATCCCACCAAGCTGACGTGGGAGGTCTACCGGGACACGGTGATCGAGCAGTGCGAGCAGGGCGTCGACTACATGACCGTGCACGCCGGAGTGCTGCTGCGGTACGTGCCGCTCGCGGCCAACCGCGTGACCGGCATCGTCAGCCGCGGCGGTTCGATCATGGCGGCCTGGTGTCTGGCGCACCACCAGGAGTCGTTCCTGTACACCCACTTCGGGGAGTTGTGCGAGATCCTGCGGCAGTACGACGTCACGTTCAGTCTCGGTGACGGCCTGCGCCCCGGATCGATCGCCGA
>CAJCHX010000812.1 GCA_903970215.1 Acidobacteriaceae bacterium | reverse complement strand
GCGCACCTGCCGGTCGCGAGGTTCGCCCGTCTGGCCGGCATCCCGGAACGCACCTACCGCCGACGGCTCGCCACGCTGCACCTCGGCGACAAGCCCATGAAAGGTGCTTGGCCGACGCCGGCCGGCGGCCGAGGCGCTGGCCGCGAAGTACGCCGCCGACTGGCCAGCGTGGGGTCACCGCAAGATCGCGGCCATGATGCGCGCCGACGGGCACATCGTGTCGACCTCGACTGTCGAGCGTGCCTCGCGGCGGCGTGGGCTCCTGCTCCCTCGTGGGTTCCGGGCCGACCGCAAGTCCTGGGCCGCGCTCCGCCGCAAGGTCTTTCACGATCCACCGACCGAGCGAAACCGGGTCTGGCAGACCGACTTCAGCGAATTCGAGACCACCGGAGGCGGTATCTGGCGCATCTGCGCCGTGTCGACTACGCCACCAAGTACTGCCTCGCCATCACCATCACGCCGACCGGGCGCGGCAGCGACGCGCTCGCCTGCCTGCACGCGGCGGTCGCCGAGGCCGAACGCGTGCTCGGCATCGATGACCTTCGCGACGACCGCGGCGACCTCGAACTGGTCGACGACATTTCCGGCGAAGTCATCGACATCGTCCCGGCGCCGATCGCGGTCGTGTCCGACAACGGGTCCTGCTTCCGCGGCGAGACCCATCAGGCCGCATTCGCCGGGCGACGACCCGCTGTTGCGCCACGTCCGGACCCGTGTCCGCTCACCGCAGACCAACGGCGTGATCGAACGCCTCTTCGGCACTTGAAGTACGAGCACCTCTACCGGGCACCGATCGACGACGGAGACGCGCTGGCGATGGAGGCGGCGCGCTTCCGCGACATCTACAACCGCATCCGACCGCACCAGTCGATCGGCGATCGCACTCCTCGGGCGGCATATCTCGGCCTGTTGTAACCGTCCCGCTTGGCGCACCCATGCGCGAACCTTCTCCGGGCGGGGCAACCGGGACGCCATCTCCTAGCCTGAGCCGCCGAACGCCACCGGAGACTCTCTTGTCGCAGTGACGGGTCCCCCTGCGGGCATGGCAACGTCCGGGCGGACCCAGGTTCGTCATCAACATCAAACGCACTCTTCTGCCGATGTGCGGTTAGCGGGCATGACAGGCTTTCCTCGTGGACCTGAGCGCACTTTCCTCGTGGACCTGAGCGCATATGTGGCGGCCGAACTCCCGGAGGGCGAGACCATCGAATGGGCAACGGCCGCCCGCTGGTGCTCCGGCTTACTAGTCGGAGGCGGGGCTCTGGTCCGAACCCAGCACATGATCGCCTTCCTGCCAAAACGTCGGCCGCGCATCATGTGAAGCCGCCGCTGGAGCGTTCTTCGAAGTGAAGTAGCCGACGTGGAGCGACCGCCGCCGGGGCATCGGCCTTTCCTTGGAGTTCTCAACCGGAACGCTGACCGCATCGTCATTCGACTTCGCTCCGGCAGCGCGGCGTTCATCGTCGATAGGCCGGATCTCGCACAGTTGGCGCTGTCTTAGGTTCCTCGCTCTCCTGCCGCGCTGCGTGCGGTCGCACGCTCATGCCGCTCTGCGTACGGTCGTTACTGCGCAACTTCGCGCCTCAGGTCTGATGTTTGCCGGTGCGGTTTACGCGTCGGCGCAGCTGAGTCCGCACTGCCCGTTGCGTAACAGGGTTCAGGGTGTCGATGGCAGCGAGCACATGTCCTAGCTGTTCGAGGCTGTTCGCGGCATTCCGGGCCTGGTGCGGGTCTGCGCCTTCGAAGAGTTCGAGACCGATGAAGGCAGAGGTGATTGCGCGGGTGAGGCCGGAGGGTTCCACGAGGCCGCCCAGTGGGCTGCGCTGTGTCAGCCGGGTGACCGCCGGTTCGATGGCCTGATTCCACAAGGTCAAGCATTCGCGCGCACACGCCCCGATTTGTTCGTCGAACTGCGCGCCGGACACGAGTTGCGCCATGATCTTGACGTTGCCAGCGTCACGTTCCAGTTCGTTCAGCGTGACCCCTGCTGCGAACAGTTCGGCGAACGACTCGGCGGCGTCCAGCGTGGTCCGGTAGCGCTGGATGGCATCCTCGACTGATGCCACTGCTGCACGGTGAAGCAGATTGTTGATGGTGTCGTAGTGGTAGAAGATCAGCGCCTGATTGACGCCCGCCTCGGCTGCAACTGCACGCGCCGACAGGTGAGCCAGCCCGCCCGACCGCAAGGTGGTCAGGACAGCGGCTTCGAGTTTCAGCCTGGTCGCGTGTCCGCTCATCGCACCGTGATGGCGGCACGCCGCCTCTGGTGCCCGGCGAACGCCAGGACCGGCACGAGGATCAGCGCCGCGCCGATGACCCAGAACGGGGCAGGTGGCCACTGCTGGGTGCAGGTCACCCCAGACTGCGACTGGGTGCAGACATCACCGGGGCCTGAGATGTTCAGGAACCCGATCACTAGGGCCCACACGCCTAGACCTGGCACAACGCCGATAGCGGAAAAGGTCGATCCGGCGACGAGCGCCGCTGCCACCGCTGCACCGGCTGCGACGACCAGGCCCACGACGCTGTAGACGGTGAACGCGCCAGCAAGCACCAGGCCGACCCCTGCGCCGCTGGCTGCCCAGAGCAGAAACTTGACCCATGCGGTGACGGCTGAAGAGCGGTTCATCTCGGACCCCTATCATTTGAGCGGTTGCTCAACTGTCGCACGATTTGAGTAAACGCTCAAATCAAGCCGATGACCGGCAGCTCCTTCGTTACTCAGACTGAGGAGTCCTCCGGTCCGGGCACAGGCGGGGCGATGATGGCTTACACGCGAGCAGGGAGGTCGTCTGGATGAGCAAGGTCGTTGTGGTCAGCAACGAGCAGGTCTCCGCTGCCCACGCCCTCGTGCGCATCTCCGGCGGCATTGACAAGGTCGACCCGCTGATCGCGAAGGTCGCGGAGGCCGAACCCGCGACACCCGAGCAGACGCGGCTGGCCGCACGTCGCTGATCGAGGTCGCCTCGGGCTGTGATCCAGGATTGGGCCCAGTTGGCTAGTTCCTAGTTGCGGACGAGACGCATGCGCACAGACTGCCATCGTCGCTTTCACGCTTGTGTGCGGGACGCACGCTCATGCCGCGAAGAGCGCGCGTCTG
>CAJCHX010000811.1 GCA_903970215.1 Acidobacteriaceae bacterium | reverse complement strand
TGACGTGACCACCGTGAAGAAGGGCGATCTGGTGATAACGCCGTTCGCCTGGTCGGACGGCACCTGCGAGTTCTGCCGCGAAGGGTTGCAGACCTCCTGCCGCCACGGCGGCTTCTGGAACACGGGCGCGGTCGGCGGAATGCAGGCCGAGGCGCTGCGCGTCCCGCTCGCCGACGGGACCCTGGTCCCGGTTCCCGTCGAGGAGTCGTCACCGCTCATTCCGTCGCTGCTGACCCTCTCCGACGTGTACGGCACCGGCTACCACGCCGCCCTCAAGGCCGGCGTCAGCGCTCGGACCACAGTCACCGTGATCGGCGACGGGGCCGTCGGGCTCATGGCGGTGCTCTCGGCGAAGCGCCTCGGTGCCGAACAGATCATCCTGATGGGCCGGCACACAGCACGCACCGACCTCGGCCGGACCTACGGGGCCACCGACGTCGTGGCCGCGCGCGGCGACGAGGGCATCGCCGCGGTCCGCGACCTCACCGGAGGCGACGGCACCCACGTCGTCATCGAAGCCGTCGGTCACATGCCCGCCTACACGCAGGCGCTCGGAGCCGTGCGGCCCGGCGGAGTGATCAGCCGCGTCGGCGTCCCGCAGTACAGCGACGCGCCGGTCGGATTCGGCAGCCTGTTCGGGCCGAACATCACCCTCACCGGCGGGCCGGCGCCCGCCCGTGCCTACATCGACGCACTGCTCCCCGACGTGCTGTCCGGCGCTGTCGATCCGGGTCGTGTGTTCGACAGCGAGATCCCGCTCGCCGACATCGCCCGTGGGTACCGCGACATGGACGACCGACGATCACTCAAGGTTCTGGTCAAGCCCTGACCAGGTCCGAATACTCGAACCCGACCGCACTCCTGAAGGAGAACACCATGGAACTGACCCCGATCACCGCTTCGGCCAAGGGCCCGGCCGACTGCTTCACCGGCGACGTCTACGTCACCCCGATATCGGCGCCCACCGCACCGTCGTACCTGTCCGCGGGCATCGTGCACTTCACCCCCGGCGCACACACCAACTGGCACGTCCACCCCAACGGGCAGACCCTGCACGTCCTCGAAGGCATCGCGCTCGTCGGCACCCGAGACGGCAGCGTCGTCGCAGCCCGTCCCGGCGAGACCGTCGGCTGCGACCCCGGTGTGGAGCACTGGCACGGCGCCACAGCATCCACCATCGCCGTCCACATCGCAGCCGTGGTCGGCACCGCACATCACGCCGGGACCGACTGGAACGAACCCGTGACCGACACCGAATACGCCGCCGCACAGAGTGCGGTCAACCGGCAGCGATAATCGGCACCATCGAGCCGTCAGACCCAGCCGGTCGAGCGGTGCCCGGCCCAGTTCGCGAGCCGCTCGGTGGCGCCGGCATCCGCCCGCGGCTCGACGACGGTATCGAACGGCACACCTGGGTCAGTGCGGATCTCAGCAGGGATGAATACGCGGGCGACCGCCGCGGTGGCCTCCGCCACCGCTTGGTCCGCCTCTGCTGCCTGGCCCGTGGCGACCGCGAGATCCCACCCGTGGACAAGGAATTCGTTGGTGTACGCCCACAGGATGCCGCGACCCTGCACCTGGCCCCACGGCACGGTCATGACGCGGTCGAGAACCGCATCGTCGGCCCACGCGGCCTTCGCGCTCTCTGTCCGAGCCGCGAAATCGGCGGCGGTGAACACCTCGGCGAGGGACGACACCCCGTCGATGCTCCCCGCCTCACCGAGCGCGACGGACCGATCGGCGACGCCGACCAGGTGCGTGCACAGGGTGCGGACATCGAACTCGGTGCACGGGGTGGGCAGCGCGAGTTGCTCGGAGGTCACCCCGGCCAGCAGTTCCGCGACCCAGGCCGCGGATGCGGCGTAGACGGGGCGGGGGTCGGCGAGACGGGTGTCGGATGCGGTCATGGCGATGCCTTCCTGTCTGTGGCCTCGGGGGCTGTCCCGCGGCCGATGAGACGAGTCAACACATTGAACATGACACCGATTGTCATGTTTCTTTCCGAGATTTCTCGTAGACACATCAGTCGGTGGCGCGCGCAGCCCGACCCCCGACCCGGTCCAGCCACACCTGTTCCAAGGTTCGCCACGAACGCCTCGGAGCTCACGACGGCCGCTCGAGCGAACTGTGGCGTACATATCAGGTGCTGTGATGGACTGACGACGACTTGATTCGAGGAGAGATCGTGGACGACTTTCGCCTGGACACCGAGGTGGTGGATCAGGAGGCAGTCCCGATCTCCTTCGCGCCGTCAGTGGCGCGCACGTACCCAGGTGGTACGGCGCTGTTGCACTGGGCGATCAGCACACCCCTAGCGGCCGGGCAGGTAGGCGAAGGCGTCGGCGCAGGTGACCGCGGGAATGCCGTGGGAACGCAGACCGAAGACACCCATGACAGCGCGGTGTACGACCACTCCGTTGCACACGGATCTGTTGCACACGGGACCGAAGGAGGTGACGGTGTGAACCAGCCGCAGCCGCCGAATCTCTCCACCGGACAGATGCCGGTGTACGCGCCGCCACCCGGCCCGGGCCGACAGCGAAAGCCGATCCTGGCCGTGGCTCTGGCCGCCCTAGCGCTGATCTGCGCGGTGGCCGCGCTCGTGGTGGTGATCTGCAGTGCCGGAAGGACCAAGACGATCGAGGCAGCGCCTACATCAATCGCGTTCAGTCCGCCGACCATCGAATCGTCGACGGGGATGGTCTCGCCGTACGTCAACGAGACACCGGTACAGGCGAAAGCGGCACTGTGCACCGGATCGCTTTTCGACACCATCGCAGCAGTCACCGCCGCCGGACGCTCTGAATCACAGCAGGATCCTCAGCGCTATCTCACTCTGTATTCGACTCTCCAGGTCTCCGCCCTGCTCCACCCGAACGCGCCGGCCAGTCTGCTTGATGGCTACCGCAAATACGCGCTGGCCATCATTCGTGGGTCCGCGGGGGGCGATGACCAACAGGCCGCGAGTGACCAGATTGACGCGGCCTGCAAGTAAGAAGGTCCGGGGCCAAATGGGAATGATGCCGCCGCACGTGGCCGATCCGTCGAAACCCTGATCGACCCGCTACTACACACCCACAGGGGGAAGACGGCCGCAGGAACCCAAGAGGGCCACCACGGCGGCGGTTTTCACCGACACACCAGACTGTAGAAATCCACGCCATACATGACACCCACCGTCATGTTCTCCTGACAGAATTCGGACGTGCGCGCCGACCGGCTCCTGTCCATCCTGATGCTGCTGCGACACCGAGGCCGACTCACCGCGGGCGAGATCGCGGCCGAGCTCGAGGTGTCGGTGCGGACGGTGCTCCGCGATGTCGAGGCGCTGTCGGCAGCGGGCGTTCCGGTGTACACCGATCGCGGGCGTGGCGGCGGAATCAGCCTGCTACCCGGCTACCGCACCGATCTCACCGGCCTCACCCTCGACGAGGCCAAAGCCCTTCTGGCATCCGGATCAGGGCGCGTCGACTCCCCCGCGTTCGCGAGCGCGATGCGG
>CAJCHX010000810.1 GCA_903970215.1 Acidobacteriaceae bacterium | reverse complement strand
CCGCCGCAGCGCCCGGTACATCGACGCAAGTTCAGGCGTTGACGGAACCGAATGCTCCGTCCCCGACGCCGCCTTCCGCAACCGAGACCACGCCCGCGTCGACCGCGACAGCTCGATGAGCGGTCGGTTCAAGCGGTTGGGTTCTCCGTCAGCCGATGATGACCAGCGGCTCACCCGCCTATATCAGGAGACCCGGGAGGACCTGCTCGCGTTCATCGCGCGGCGCTGCGCGACTGCCGAGGACGCCGCTGACTGCCTGGCCGAGACGTATCGGGTCGCCTGGGAGAAGCGCGCGCGACTCCCGGCCGACCCCAAGGCCCGGCCATGGCTGTTCGGGGTCGCGCGCAACGCTGTCCGGGAAGAGCGCAGACGCGGCCAGCGGCGAACCGCAACCTCACACGCACTGATCGCAGCCGCTGAGCGCTCCTACATCGAAGCCACCCCGCAACGAAGTGCGCTCGCAGCGGCGATGTCCGAACTGTCAGCGCTCGACCGCGAGATCGTTCTGATGCTCTCAGCCGACGGCCTCGCCTCACACGAGGTCGCGACCATCCTCGGGCTGTCACCGACCGCGGTCAGGAGTAGAGCGAGCCGCGCCAGAACGCAGCTACGAAAGCGGCTGGCCTCGGGCGAAACGGACGACGACCCCGCGCACGTGGATGCTGCGCAAGCCTCTCCCGAAGCACTGGAGAGTAGTGCGACGCCACGGGCTCCCGCATCGCCGCCGAAGCAACAGTCGACGTGAGCGGAGCCGCGGCATAGGGATCGTCCGGCGCCGCCGGTGCCGAAGAGCGCTTCGTCGTCGATGCGCTTTGTCAGCGCGGGCCCGGCCTAATCGTCAAGCAGACGTAGCTGCAGATGCTCGACGAGGCGCTCGCCACTCGGAGCGTCGGGGCCCGCGTCCGGGTCGGAGGGTTCTGCTCATTGGAGGACATGGGCGCGGTGATGGACCTCGACGCCCCCGTCGTCGAGCCGCTGCGGGAGCGCGCCGGGTTCCTGCCCGGATGGGGTGAGGGCACACCACCGGCGGGCGTGTCGATCACGCTCGCGGACTCGGTGGAAACTCAAGATCGCCGGGGCGCGGTCGATACTCTCAGATGGCCTCCTTCAACGCCGGTTCCGCGCCGCAGGCAACTGTCGGTTCCCCGCTTGACGAAATCGGCGGCACGCTGGTGGGCGTCGAGCTCCAGGCGCACCTCGCGTCGATCGTCGAGAACTCCGACGACGCGATCCTCTCCAAGGATCTCGCGGGCACGATCCTGTCCTGGAACCGCGGCGCGGAGCGACTCTATGGCTACGCGCGCCAGGAGGCGATCGGTCAGCCGATCCACCTCATCGTCCCCGACGAGCTTCGCTCCGAGGTGGACGCGTTCATCGCTCGGGTCGCGGCCGGCGCGCGCATCGATCATCACGACACCCGGCGGGTGCGCCGAGACGGCAGTCCGGTGGAGGTGTCGATCACGATCTCCCCGATTCGCGGCGCTGACGGGAAGGTCTCGGGCGCCTCGGTGATCGCGCGCGACATCGGCGAGCGTAAGCGCCTCGAGCGCCGTCTCGTCCAACTGGCGGGGGAGGACCAGCTGACCGGCATCGCGAACCGGCGAACCTTCCTGCGCGGGCTGGAGCATCACCTCGACCTCTGTGCTCGCCACGGCTGGCAGGGTGCGGTGATGGTCATTGACCTCGACCGCTTCAAATCGATCAATGACACCCTGGGTCACGGCGCCGGGGACCAGGTCATCAAGCAGACCGTGGCACGTCTGCGACGCCGATTGAGAGCGACGGATCTAGCGGCGCGGATGGGCGGTGACGAGTTCGCCGTCCTGCTGCCCGACGCCATGCTCAACGGCCCCGGACGCATCGCGACGTCAATCGTCGATGCGATCGCCTGTCAGGAGATCACCATCCGCGGAAAACGATGTGCCACGGCGAGCGTGGGCTGGGCCCGGATCGACGAAGCGGTGGGGGCCGACGAGCTCATGATCCGGGCGGATCTTGCCCTCTACGAGGCTAAGCGCGCCGGCGGAAGCGGTGTCTGCGGATATTCCTCAGACCGCGACACCCGATTCGACGAGCCCCTCCTCCAAGACGGGCCCGAGGGCGACGAGCGCACCGTTCGGAGCACTCCTGACTGGGGCCTGTTCGATCTCAGCCCGACGGCTGGGGGCGCGGAGGGGTGGGAGCCAGTCCTCCCCGACGCCGATCGTCAGGGTTAGGATCGGGAGCTTGAGACGGGAGGGCAGCTCGATCCCGACCAAGTCCGCAAGCGGGGTGGTGGCCGCCGGTCGGTGACTGAGCAGGACCCCACGCTGCTCGGTGATCTGGAACAGTTACTTCAAGTTGGTCGTGGTGGGGATCCGGAGGCTGCTCGGCTACGGCCTGCAGGCCAACGTCAAGATCCGGGAGGGGGCAGCTCGGCAAAGAGATCCCCTCTGGCATCGATCACGACAGCGCCGAGTTCGCGGTCAACTCGATCCGGTCGCTCGGCTCCTCGAAGTGGAATCGGATTGGGCACCGCTTGTTCAGCACATCTCGATCAACGGGCGCGGCATGCCGTGGCACTCACTGGAGACCGTGATCAACCTGATCTCAGCGACCACGACCAGCGCTGGTCTGAAGGTATACGCCCGCCTTGATGAGGGCAGCTATCCGGACAAGATCAAGGTGCCCGACCAGGCCATCAAGGCAGTCAACCTGACCGGCGATGAGCTCCATCCCGAGTGGAACGACACGATCAAACCAAAACGTCAATGACCGACAGGCCCTGAGCTGGGCCGGTCAGGCCATCGGGGGCATCTGCCGCCGCTGGTAGTGAGCAGTCCTCGGTCGCGGGAGGAGACCTGCTTGGCGCGATCCGCGTTCGGACAGATCCGGCCCGGACTGTCACAACCGGACTGGGTCGCGCAAAGTACTGAGCAATGCATCGCGTTGACGAGAGCTCATCGGACGCTTGGTTGCTGGCCGCGACGGTCGCGGGCGAGCGAGAGGCGTTCGCAGTTTTCTATCGCCGGTACGTGAGCCGGGTCGCGGGGCTGTTGATGCGCCAGACGCGGGATCGTGAGGTCACCGCGGATCTGGTGGCCGAGGTGTTTGCCGCGGTCTTGCTGGCCGCGGAGAAGTTTCGCGGCGATGGGCCGGCGTGGCCGTGGGTGTGCGGGGTCGCGCAGAACAAGCTCAAGGAGAGCTGGCGACACGGCAAGGTCGAGGATCGAGCGCGGCGCCGTCTGCATCTGGAGCCGGCCGCGCTGGCTGATGAAGATCTGGAGCGCATCGAGGCGATGGGGCAGGAGACGAACGTCGTGGAGTTGCTGGAGGGATTGCCTGAGCGGCAGCGGCGTGCGGTTCAGGCTCGGGTTCTGGACGAACGCAACTATGCGGATATCGCGCAGGAGCTGTCGTGCTCGGAGCTGGTGGTCCGCCAGAGCGTGAGCCGGGGTCTGGCCAGACTGCGCAGCGCGCTTGAGGAGGCGGGCTCATGACCGACTTCTTTGACCAACTCGAAACCCAGCTGGTCGAAGCTGCCGGGCAGATCTATCCGTCGGCTGACCACGAACGGACACGGGTCGCGATGGTGTTAGGTGAACGACGGCGGCGCAGCGAGGCGCTGCGTGCTGCGAAGGTTCGGGCGTGGGCGGTAATCGGCGCAGCGGTCGGCGCGACCATCGCCGGCGTGCTGATGGTGATCGCCGCGGCACCGGCGACAACGACCGTGGATGTGACGCGGACCTCACGCGGGCTGTTGAGCATCGTGGCCGACGGTCCGCTGGGCATGGTCGCGCTCAACGAGCGGTTGTCGTCAATGAACCTGTCGGTGCGCGTCCTCAAAGCATCTAGGGCCTGCGATGCGACAGCGCGCATCGCAACCCTCGCGGGCGCAGGTTCCGCTGCGCAACCGTTTGCGCTGTCCTCGATGGATGAGACGGCGCAGTTGTCGTCTCGCGGGGGCTGGTTGGACACGCGGGTAGCGCTGCCGAGACGCCTGGGTCAGACGTTGGTTCTGGCGCTGGTGGACAACGGAAGGCGCCTGGTCGAGCAGACGGTGACGGGCGTCGTGCCGTCATGCGTCGCCGCGTTACCGGCCGGGCCGACTGCGTCCGCGCTGACGAGCTGAAGGTCTGAGCGACTGTGGTGTGCGTGCTCGCGGGGGCCGGCTTTGGCCTGCCCGGATTTGGAGGATGATCGGTGTCTGATCGCAGGCGTCACGGCTTGGTGTTGTTGCTGGTCGCGGGGTTGATCGCCGCCTCGGTGGTCGTGCTGGCGACCAGGTCGACCTCTTTGGGGCTTGATCTCAAGGGCGGCGTTCAGCTGGTGTATGAGGCCAGCGGCACGCCGCAGCATCCCACGGTCTCCACTGCGGATCTCAACGACGCGGTGACGATCATGGAAAAGCGAGTGGACGCACTCGGCGTCTCGCAGCCCGAGATCCAGACCTCGGGCGGCAACGAGATCTCCGTCGCGCTGCCCAGCGTCCACAACGTCAAGAGCGCCGAGAACGAAGTCGGTCAGACCGCGCGGCTGTACTTCTATGACTGGGAGGCCAACGTTCTGCTGCCCAGCGGCAAGACGGTCGCCAGCCAGCTGCTGGCCCAGAACCCGACGGCGCTGGCGATCAGCCAGGGCAGCGCGGCCGGCGGTCAGCCCGGCGTCCAAGGCGCCGGCGGCTCCTCTCTATACGCCGCGGTCAAGCTCGCCGCCACGCAGAAACCCGCTCCGTTCAGCAAGCACCTCTCACACGGCGGACCGGTCTACTTTGCGTTCGGCGCGCCCGGCAGCGGGGCCTGCAAGACGATCGCGATCCAGGCCGGCACGAAGCCGATTGCGGGTGAGCACTGTTACCTGATGGGACAAACCCAGGGCGCCAGCACCCGCGCCGAGGCCGCCAGCTCGCTGGTCGACGGGATCAAGCTCACCGATCCGGGCGTCCAGGTCCTTGCGGTCCCGCGCGGATATGTGGTTCTCCAGGCCGCGCCGTCGTCGAGCTCGAGCACGATCGCGTACGGCAGTCCCGACGCCCAGTACTTCGTGCTCAAAGACCACATCGCGCTCACCGGGTCACAGATCACCAACCCGCAGGCGTCGACGGACTCCGCGGGTCAGCCCGACGTGCAGTTCGGGTTCACCTCGGCAGGCGCCAAGCTGTTTGAACGCACCACTGCGACCATCGCCCACCGTGCCGAGTCCAGCAGCATCGGCACCAAGGTGTACAACCAGCACTTCGCGACGGTCCTCGACGGTCAGATCCTGACCGTTCCGTTCATCAATTCACGGACCGATCCCGACGGGATCATCAGCGCGGGTGGAAGCGCCGGTGCTGAGATCAGTGGCAGTTTCACGAGTTCGACGGCGTCGCAGTTGGCGAATGAGTTGCGTTTGGGTGCGTTGCCGGTCAATTTGAAGCGGATTTCGGAGAGTCAGGTGTCGGCGACGTTGGGGAGTCGGCGTTGCATGATGGTCTGATCGCGGGTGCGATCGGGTTTGGCGTGGTGATTCTGTTTTTGTTGTTCTATTACCGGCTGTTGGGGCTGATCGCGACCACGACGTTGGTCATTTACGCGCTGTATTTCTATGCGTTGATCAAGATCATTCCGGTGACGTTGACGTTGGCGGGGATCGCGGGGCTGATTCTCACGATCGGGGTGGCGGCGGACGCGAACATCGTGATCTTTGAGCGGGTCAAGGAGGAGATCAGGGCGGGGCGGTCGGTCCGGACCGGGATCGCGACCGGTTACAAGAAGGGTCTGACGGCGATCATCGATGCCAATGTGGTGACGATCATCACCGCGTTCATCTTGTTTGTGCTTTCGACGCAGGAGGTGCAGGGGTTTGCGTTGACGTTGGGGGTCGGGACGATCGTGTCGTTGTTTACCGCGGTGCTGGCGACGCAGGCGATTCTGATGTCGGCGGGGGATTCCAGGACGTTGGCGCGGCCGTCGGCGCTGGGGGCGGGTAAGCCCAAGCGGCGGATCACGATGGACTTCATGGGCCTGTCGCGGTTCTTCTTCACGATGTCAGGGTTGATCTTGTTGATCGGGGCGCTGGCGGTCGGCGGGCGCGGGCTGAAGCTCGGGATTGATTTCACCTCCGGCAGTCAGATCGATACGACGCTTCAGCATTCGGCGTCGGTTGCGCAGGTGCAGACGATCACCGATCAGTACGCGCCGGGGGCGACGATCGAGAAGGTCGGCAAGGGCAACACGTTTGAGATCTCGTTCAAGGGCGGTCCCAAGGTCGAGGCGCAGGTCCGTAACGCGCTGACGCAGCGGTACGGGACGACGAACACCAATGTGACGACGGTCGGTCCGACGTTCGGATCTTCGGTCGCGCATTCGGCGATCATCGCGATCATCGCGTCGCTGTTGGTGATCTCGGCCTATGTGGCGTTGCGGTTTGAGTGGAAGTTCGCGGTGCCGACGTTGATCGCGCTGGCGCACGACATCCTGATCACGGTGGGGGTGTACGCGTTGACGGGGAGGCAGGTGACGGTCGACACGGTCGCGGCGCTGTTGACGATTTTGGGTTTCTCGTTGTATGACACGATCATCGTGTTTGACCGGGTCCGGGAGAACATTCCGCGGATGCCGCGGGCGGCGTTCTCGCAGATCGTCAACCGTTCCATGTCGGAGGTCATCACTCGTTCGTTGGCGACGACGACGTGCACGCTGTTGCCGATCTTGGCGTTGCTGTTGTTCGGCGGCTCCCAGTTGCAGGATTTCGCGTTTGCGCTGTTGATCGGGGTGGCGTCCGGGGCGTATTCGTCGATTTTTATCGCCTCGCCGGTGTTGACGCATTGGAAGGAGCGCGAGCCGGCCTATCGTCACCGTCGGGCGCGGATCGCGGCTGACCATGGTGGGGTGGTGCCTGCCTATGCGGCCGGTAGCGCCGATCGTGACCCGGCGGAGCGGCGGCGGCGGATGAGCCGGTTGACTGACGAGCCCGGGCAGGTGTCGGCCGAGGAGTTTGAGCAGCTCAAGCGTGATATCGCCGAGGACGAGGCCGAGCGTGGCCGTGGGCGGTCCTCGACGCTGACCCGGCGTCTGGCCGCGACTGACGAGGACGAGATCGGGGACGAGACGCCGGTCGATGCGCCGCCGCCGTCCGCGCGGGCGCAGCGCCCCGACGTGGAGACCGCCGAGGGTTCGTCGCGGCCGACC
>CAJCHX010000809.1 GCA_903970215.1 Acidobacteriaceae bacterium | reverse complement strand
CGATCATGTCCCGAACCGACGCGCACACCCCACTGCGGGTGCGGCTGCACCGCCGCGACCTCGCCGCACACCCCGACCACGCTCCCGGCCACACCTGCGGCTGCGACCTCCCCAGTGTCCCGCCAGCTGTGCCAGGCCGGGAACGGTGCCGGTGGACGTTCGACTACACCGGCACCCGCGTCTGCTGCTGCCCGCTGTGCCACCCCTCCGCCGAGAACCGGCGGCAGAACCGCGTCGCCCGCCACCGTCAGCGCCGCGCACTGCACGACGCGACGCGGGCCTTCAACAGCGCCGACCCCAGTGATGACCGCCGACCGCTGAGGAGCGTGTGATGGACCTCTACCGTGCGTACGACCCCTACCACCAGGGCTATGCGCGGCTGGCCGCAGAGCACCGAGGACGCGTGTACAGCTACGTTCCGAACCTGGGCCGATTCGTGTTCAACGATGGACTGAGCCGGGACTGGATCTTCGACCGCGACTTCAGCTACCACCCGGTCACCGCCGCCCAGGCCCGCCGCATCGTCGCCGCCGGCGACCTCGGCCGCCTCCACCCCGTCGACGATCGGGAGTTGCTCGCGTACTTCACCCCGCAAGCCCGCACCCTGACCGTCGACGAAGTGCTCGCCACGCCCAGTCCCAAGGCAGCCCATTCCGACGAGGGAGAGGCGTGACCCTGTACTCGCCGAGCTTCGCCGTCGCCCCGACCGAGCGCTGGCCCGGCTGGTACGACGTACGCTGCCGGATCACGGTCACTCCGCGCAGCGGACCCGTACGCACGGTAGTGGGCGCCTACCTGGACTCCCACACACCTGCTGGACCGGTCCAACTCGGGTGCGGGATAGAGCACAGCCTCAGCGAGTTGGGCTTACCGCCAGATCTCGCCGGTCATGTCCTCGACGCGGTCGCGGTCGCGGTCGATCAACAGCTCGCGCAGGGTCCTCGAGCTGTGGTCGACGTGCCCGGCGGGTGCCGCGTAGAGGTACTGCTGCTGCCCTGGGCCGCCTGACCCGCCCCCGCCCTGCAATTGGTCGGGCGTACGGGGTTAGCGCCGCCTCCACCGACATCGCCTACCGCGTCGCCAGCAAACTCCGACTGCAGTTGCCCATCCACCGACGCAACGCGGCTCGTCGCCGGCGTCGATCGAGCGGACGACGATGTTCAGCACACTCTGGCGGGTGTGCTCGTCGATCATCGACGCGATCTTGACGGCCTTCCCATCGACTGTGGAGTCGAATTGGAAGTCGATGGCCCACACCACCTTCGGTGCATCAGCGTCGATGAATGCGGGCGCGGAGGACTCGCCGGCTCAGTTGCCATACGCCCTATCGAAGCCTGGCGCTGTCCACGGGATCACACACCGACCGACCCCGTCCTAGCCTTTCGCCATAGCGTTGGCGTGCCTTGCTGTCATGGTGAGCTCGTGCAAATGACGCGAGTGCGACGACAAATCGACGAGTTCTCCGAGGTGCTCGCGGATGGCTAGCAGACTTATCGGTAATTACTATGCACAACACGCCAATTCATCCTAGTCAGAGCTAGTTTTTATCGTCCGCTACATGTAGGATTAGTCACATGTCAGTGGTCGGATCTACCGTGAAACGCGATGGTGGGCGAGTCACTTGCGAGTGGAGGGTTTCCGTGCAATTATTTCGCTATGGCACTCCATGGGGAGCTTCAGAAAACGCTCGAGGCGTTCGTCGAGCAGCATCGTCCCGAGTTAGCGACCGTGCGTCTCGATCTTCCGGCGGCGATCACCGAGGTCGGGGAGATGTGGTCGCCCCGGCATGCGGATCCGGGAGAGGTGTCCGGCGATGCGTTCTGCTCGGCGGTGCGGCACACGATGCGCGATATCTGGAAGAACGAACGAAACGACAGGCCCGGAGTCAATCTGCGGTGCATCCGGGGTCAGGGCGGCGGCGCCGTGTTCGTAAATCTGGGCACGGAGTTTCGGCTCCGGAAGTTCCTGTCCAGACATCTGCAGGCGGCGGTCGACCGGGAGGTCGTGCTGCCGCCGGAGGTGGAGCAGGCACTCACGCGTGGCGGATTGAAGCCTCAGCAGTTGAATCTGTTCGCCAGTTCAGCCCGGGTCTCGTCAGCGGACGGGGAGGACGAGGAGACGCCGGTCCACGACGGCATTTTCGCGTTGTGGTCGACGAAGGACAACACGACCTTGGAGGCGCTGCACCTGGCGGTAGTTCGCGGGGTAGACAACCCGAGCAGTGCGGAGATCTTGGCGTTGGTGCCGTTCCCTCCGGTCGAGGAGTCACCGTTCTACGGACTGCAGAAGCCGAAGCCGATCGGCGGCGCCCCGTCGGACGACTTCGGGACCTACGACAAGCGCGCCCAGGGCACCGGCGACGACCACGACGACGGTGGGCCGGATGCCACGCCCACCCCTGCGTAGCCGTCATAGCAGGGGGAAACTGGTATGCAGCGGGGACCTGCAGCGTTGAATCGGATGTGCAATGAGGGCGACGGTGAACGTATACGGACGCCGGGTGCGTCAAGCCCGGATCATACGGAAGATGACCGCGAAAGCGCTGGCAGCTGAGCTGGGATGGCCGTCGGCGGCGCGGCTGACCCGTTTGGAGAAGTCGATCACGAGCGA
>CAJCHX010000808.1 GCA_903970215.1 Acidobacteriaceae bacterium | reverse complement strand
CGTCGGCCGCGGCGGCGACGACACCCTGTTCGCGCTTGAGGCGGGCGCGGTGGAGTTCGGAACGAAGCGAGGGCGCAAGACGGTGAACATCGTTCCCGTTCCGGTCGCCGCGGAGGCCTGATCCCGCAGCGCAGCAACAGAGCTTTACCGAAGGCGGGCAGGGTCTCATCGAAGACCCTGCCCGCCTTGGGTTTTTGTTAGCCACCTAAGAAAGAGGTAGTACCCATGTCCCGTTTCGTCGACCGGGTGACGGTCCACGTCACCGCAGGAAACGGTGGGCATGGCTGCGCGTCGATCCACCGTGAGAAGTTCAAGCCCCTCGGCGGGCCCGATGGCGGCAACGGCGGTAACGGCGGGTCGGTGATCTTCGAAGTCGATCCACAGGTGCACACGCTGCTGGACTTCCATTTCCGGCCTCACCTCAAGGCCACCAGCGGCAAGCCGGGCGAGGGGGGTAACCGATCCGGGAAGACCGGCCAGGACCTCATCTTGAAAGTGCCGGACGGCACCGTCGTCCTCGACGAGAACGGCCGTCTGCTGGCCGACCTGGTGGGCTATGGCGTGCAGTTCGTAGCGGCCGAAGGCGGCCGCGGCGGGCTCGGCAACGCGGCGCTGGTGTCGCGGGCGCGCAAGGCGCCCGGGTTCGCGTTGCTCGGCGAGGAGGGCGCTACCCGCGATCTGGTGCTCGAACTGAAGTCTGTGGCAGACGTCGGACTGGTCGGCTTCCCGTCCGCGGGCAAGTCGTCGTTGGTGTCGGTGCTGTCGGCCGCGAAGCCGAAGATCGCCGACTACCCGTTCACCACGCTCGTTCCGAACCTGGGGGTGGTGTCCGCCGGAGAGACGACCTTCACGATCGCCGACGTGCCCGGCCTGATTCCCGGTGCATCGACAGGGCGTGGCCTGGGCCTCGACTTCCTGCGTCACCTGGAGCGGTGTGCGGTGCTGGCCCATGTGGTCGACTGCGCCACGCTCGAGCCCGGACGCGACCCGGTGTCCGACGTCGACGCCTTGGAGGCCGAGCTCGCGGCCTACCAGCCGGCGTTGTCCGCCGATACGGGCCTCGGCGACTTGTCCGCGAGGCCCCGCGTGGTGGTGCTCAACAAGACCGACGTCCCGGACGCCAAGGAACTCGCAGACATGGTGCGGGCCGAGTTCGAGGCGCGCGGTTGGCCCGTCTTCGAGATCTCAGCGGTCGCCCACACGGGCCTGCGGGAACTCACTTTCGCACTCGCCGATCAGGTGCAGCGGTACCGTGCCGAGCGTTCGGCGCCGGTCACGCGCCGTCCGGTGATCCGGCCCATCCCGATCGACGAGTCGGGCTTCGAGGTGATCTCCGATCCGGATCAGCCGGGCGGCTTCATCGTTCGCGGCCCGCGCCCCGAACGCTGGGTGCGGCAGACGGCGTTCGACAACGACGAGGCCGTCGGCTACCTCGCGGACCGGCTCAACCGCCTCGGCGTGGAGGACAAACTGGTCAAGCTCGGTGCGGTGCCGGGCTGCCCGGTGACCATCGGCGACGTGTGCTTCGAGTGGGAGCCCTCGCTGGGAACCATCGACGACGTGCCGGTCACCGGCCGTGGCACCGACATCCGGCTCGAGCAGAACGACCGTGTGGGCGCGACGGAGCGTCGGCGCCTGCACGACGTGCGCCGCGGGCTGGCGTCCGAGGACGAGGATGACTGACACCGATTGGGATCTATGGGACGGTGATGTGCGGGAAGCGATCTCGCGCGCCCGGTCGCTGGTGGTCAAGATCGGCAGCTCCGCGCTGACGGACCTCGAACGTGGGCTGGTGTCGTCGCGCCTGGACGCGCTCACCGACGCGATCGTCGCGCGGTTGGACCGCGGCACCGACATCATCGTGGTGTCGTCGGGTGCGGTCGGTGCCGGGATGGCGCCCCTCGGACTGCGCAAGCGGCCCTCCGACCTGGCCACCAAACAAGCCGTCGCTTCGGTGGGACAGCTGCAACTGGCCAATGCGTGGGGCGCCTCGTTCGCGCGGTATGGCCGGATCGTGTCGCTGGTGCTGCTGACCGCCCACGATGTGGGGCTGCGGGTGCACGCCGCCAACGCGCAGCGAACCTTGGATCGGCTCCGAACGCTGGGGGCCGTACCGATCATCAACGAGAACGACACTGTGGCGTCCAACGAGATCCGATTCGGCGACAACGACCGCCTCGCCGCATTGGTCGCCCATCTCACCGGCGCCGATGCATTGGTCCTGCTGTCCGACGTCGACGGCCTGTACGACGGCGACCCACGTAAGGGGAGCGCGTCGCTCATCTCGGCCGTGGACGGTCCCGCCGACCTGGACGGGGTGGTCGCCGGGTCCGGGGGTGCGCTGGGCACCGGAGGTATGGCGTCGAAGCTGTCCGCTGCGCGGCTCGCCGCCGATGCGGGTGTTCCGGTGCTGCTGACCTCGGCGGCGCTGGCTGCGCGGGCGCTCGACGGTGCCGACGTCGGCACGGCGTTCCGGCCGCGTGCGACCCGACTGTCGGCACGGCGGTTCTGGGTGCGCCACGCCGCCGATGTGCA
>CAJCHX010000807.1 GCA_903970215.1 Acidobacteriaceae bacterium | reverse complement strand
CTGCGCACGTGGGGGACGGACGACCTGGACATGGCCGCCGATCTGTTCGTGACCGTGATGCTGCAGTTCGTCGCAGAGCTGGTGCGCATCGACCCGCGCAACGCGCGGGAAGAGGGCGAGCTCATCGATCGGACGCGCCGCCAGGCCCTCGTCATCACAATGGGGCTGGCGGCCTACCGTCCGCGCGCCCTGTAGCCGAGGCCGTCAGGCCGGATCCTCCACGACCACCGACTCGGTCGACGGCGGCGCATCGGTCCGATCCCCGAGCAGCGATCGCAGGGCGGTGTTGAGAACCGCGATCGTCGGCACGGCGAGTAGAGCGCCGAAGATACCTGCCAAGACCGCGCCGGCGGCGATCCCCAGCACGACGGCGAGCGGATGCAGACGCACCGCTCGGCCGAGCAGCAGCGGCTGCAGGACGTGCGCTTCCAGCTGCATCACGCCCACCACGATCGCCAGCGCGATCACGGCGTAGATCGGCCCCTTCGCGACCAGCGCCACCAGAACCGCGATGCTGCCCGTGGCCAACGCCCCGATGATGGGGATGAACGCCCCGATGAACACGAGCGATCCCAGCGGGAGGGCCAACGGAACACCCAGGATCTCGAGCCCGATCCCGATCACGATGCCATCGACCGCCGCGACCGCGACGGTGGCCCGTACATACCCGACCAGCGACCGGAAGCCGAGCTTTCCGGCGACCCGGACCCGCTCGCGGGTGCCGGCCGGAACGGCACGCGTGACGAACTCCCAGATCTGCGGGCCGCCGTACAGGAAGAAGATCAGCGTGAACATCATCAGCAGGACGCCGGTCGCGAGTTCGCCGAACGTCGCCGCAGTGGTCAACGCGCCCGATGTGAGCGAGTCCTGGTTCTTCTGCAGGGCGTTGACCAGGGAGTTACCGATCGTCTCGATCTGGTCCTGGCGGATGTGCAGCGGACCGTTGCTGATCCACGTCTGGGTCTTCTTGATGGATTGGGTGACCTGGGCGGTGAGTGCGGGCAGCCCGGTGACCACGCGGTTCACGACGAAAACCAGGATCCCCACCAGTGCGCCGACCGCGATCAACAGCGACACCAGCACGCCGAGGGAGCGGGGGACGTGCCAACGGTGCAGGTAGTCGACCACCGGGAGAAGCAATGCCGCCCCGAGCAGCGCGAGCGCGATCGGGATGACCACCTCGTCGAGCTTGGACATGACCCGGATCAGGATGTAACCGGCGAGCGCGATCGCCGCGAACCGCCAGGCCCACTCGGCCGTAGCCCGGAACAACGGAGTCACACGCTCCTTGTCCGCCTTGTCCGCGTGGATCTGTCCAGTCCCATCCGCGTGGATCTGTCGAGTCTTCTCGGTCAACCTCTACCTCCAGTCTCGGCATTGCTCGGCTCCCACCGTAGCCGTCGGCACCGACATTCCGGGCACGACCTGGCCACCGCCACCGCGCATGCCTCCGTCGCTTCGAACCGGCCGGTAGGTAGGCTCACAGCTACCAGAGCCCGAGGACGATGAGGATCTTGATGACCGAGGACGGCACCGCAGCGTCGACGCCGGGCCCTTCTCCCACTGTCCGTCGGCGCCTCTGGTGGGTCCGCAAGATCCTCTTCGCGGTGATCGCGATCGTGCTCGTCGTGGAGGTCGTGTTCGCATGGCCACGCCTGCACGACGCCTGGCGGCAGCTCAACAACGTGCGCTGGGAGTGGCTGGCCGCCTGCCTGGTCGCGGTGTGGTTCTCCTTCGACTCGTACGCTCAGGTGATCCGTGTCCTGATGCAATCCGCGGGAGTCAAGTGCTCCCAATGGCAGGCACTGGGACTCCAGTTCGCGTCGAACTCGGTGTCGCAATCACTGCCCGGCGGTCAGGTGATCGCTCCCACGCTCGTATACCGGCGCACTCGGCGCTGGGGTGCATCCCGGGTCGTGGCGGGTTGGCAGATCGTCATGAGCGGCTTGTTGATGTCGGCCGGACTGGCCCTGCTCGGGTTGGTCGGGGCGTTGTTCGCGGGCGCCAAGACCAGCCCCTACTCGGTGATCTTCTCGCTCGGCATGTTGCTGGCCTTCTTCGTGATGGGCCAGTACATCGCGTCACACCCCGACGGTATCTACACGGTGGGCGCGCGCGTGATCCGCTGGGTGAACGACCTGCGGAACAAGGAGGAGGGGTACGGGATCGACCGCTGGCGGGAGACGCTCGACCAGCTCGGTGCCGTGAAGATGAGCCGCCGCTACGGCGCCGAGGCGTTCGTGTGGTCGATGTTCAACTGGCTCGCCGACGTCGCCTGCCTGGCGTGCGCATGCTGGGCGGTGGGGAGCCATCCGGGCCTCGCTGCCCTGTGCGTCGCATACGCGACGTCGAAGGCGGTCAACACGATCAGCCCGATCCCGGGTGGCGTCGGCCTGGTAGAGGCCGCGCTCGCGCCCGCGCTGGTGTGGGCCGGCATGACGGGGAGCGCCGCGCTCACCGCCACGATCATCTACCGGCTCGTGAGCTACTTCCTGGTGGTCGCGATCGGCTGGGTGGTGTTCTTCTTCGCCTACCGGCGCTCGATGAACGTCGACCCCGACGCCGATCCGGCCGCTCAATAGCCCCGGGCCCGGCATCCTCTACCGTGGCAGGTATGCGGACTCCGGTGATACTCCTGGTCGATCTGGTCGTGGTGCTGTTGTTCGCCCTGATCGG
>CAJCHX010000806.1 GCA_903970215.1 Acidobacteriaceae bacterium | reverse complement strand
GGGTGGCTGCCGCTGCGCTGGCGACGGTCACGGCGCGCTTCGGCCCGACGGCCTACGCCAGGATCGATCTCGTCGGCGCCGGCGAGAAGACCCGGGTGTTGGAAGCGGAGCTCGTGGAACCGTCGCTGTTCCTCCGAACGGCCGGCGGAGCCGCCGAACGCCTCGCCGCAGCCCTGCGACCGCTCCGCCACCAATGACTCCTGGAGTCGACCCGCTAGGAGTCCGTCCGAGCCCGAGAGGACGATCGACACCGACGCAGTACAGGGCCATCGGAGGCTTACGCGCAGACTGCAGAAGTCGTGTGTGCGTGGGTCAGAGGGTGTACGACTTCCAGGCGCTGCATCCCGGTCGTGACTCGGTGGCAGACGTTCGAGGTTCGGACCTACTGGCCCGTCTGGACAGCATGCGGGCCGCTGCGTTTCCTCGCAGATGGGCCCGCAGTGCGTCATGGATGCTCCAGCAAGCATTGCCCTGTCCTCGAGCGCGCCCTGTCGTGACGTCCCGGAGGTGCCGATCTGTTCGCTATCTCGGTGGGACCAGATCGCTGTTGATGTCCCGTGTCGTGGTGTAGTTCGACGGCAGCCGGCGTGAGGTGCTCGGCGTGGTGTTGTGAGTATCTCAGGTCGGGGCGGTGACGGCGAGGGGCGCCTCGGTGATGGGCTCTGGGCCTGGGGGTGTGGAGCTTGGCCATGGACTCCTCGGAGAGGTAGCGGCGTTCGGCGACTTGCCATTCGTCGTGTGCTTCGACGACCACGGCGGTGATCAGCCGCAAGACGCTGGCGTCATTCGGAGAGATCCCGACCACGTTGGTCCGCCGCTTGATCTCCCCGTTGAGGCGTTCGAGTGGGTTCGTGGACCACACCTTCCGCCGGTGGGCGACAGGGAAGTGCGTGAAGGCCAGGAGGTCTTCGGAGGCGTCGGCGAGCATGGCGGTGACGTCGGGGAACTGGGTTCTGAGCATGCCGGCGATCTCGGTGCGCTGCGAGCGGACATGCGCGGCGTCGGGTTGGGCGAAGATCGTGCGGATCGACGCGGCGACCATCTCCGCAGACGCCTTCGGGACTCGGGACAAGACGTTGCGCATGAAGTGGACCCGGCAGCGTTGCCAGCTGGCTCCGACGAACACGGTGGCGATCGCCGCTTTAAGGCCGAGGTGGTGGTCGGAGATGACCAGTTGCACCCCGCCCAGCCCCCGGGGCCGTAAAGAGCGGAACAACGCCGTCCAAAAGGCGCCGTCCTCACTGTCACCAACGTCCACGCCGAGGAGGTCCCGGTCGCCCGTTGCGGTGACACCGGTGGCGACCACGACCGCCCTCGACACGA
>CAJCHX010000805.1 GCA_903970215.1 Acidobacteriaceae bacterium | reverse complement strand
CACGGCGATCGACTTGGCGCGCGCCGAGGCGGCCCGCCGCGACATCACCGGGGTCACGTTCGAGGTGGCCGACATCACGTCGTTCACCGGCTACGACGGCCGGTTCGGAACCATCGTCGACAGCACCCTCTTCCACTCGATCCCGGTTGAGGCTCGCGCCGGCTATCTGCGGTCGATCGCCCGTGCGGCGGCGCCGGGCGCCACGTACTTCGCGCTGGTCTTCGACCGCGCGGGCGTGCCCGCGGGCGGCCCCGGCCCGAACGCGGTCACGCAGGACGAGCTGCGAGAGGCGGTGTCACCCTACTGGGAGATCGATGACATCCGGCCCGCCCGCATCCACGCGAACATTCCAGCCGGAGTGCCGGGCTTCCGGTTCCGTGGGGTGGACGAGGCAGGGCGGGCGGAGATCCCGGCCTGGTTGCTCACTGCGCATCTCCGCTGAGTCCGAAAGACCCGCGGTCCCGAATCCGGGCGCGACCTACCGCTTGGTGATGTCGAGGATGTCGGTCTTCGCCTCGCCGTCGTCGCCGTCGTCGGACCGTTTCTGCGCGCTGAACGCCTCGGTCACGGCTTCACCGTAGTCGAGCGAGCCATGCGCGCTGTCGGCGCCCGCCTCGTCTGCGGGGCGCTTCCCTTCGCCCTTGGCGCGGCGGCGGAATCGGCCGCCGAGCGCCCCCAGAGCGCCGGCACCGGCTGCTTCCGAGGCGGCTGCTTCGGGGGTATCGGCTCCGCGGGTGGCTGCGGCCGGGGCGCTCGCTTCGGGCGACAGGGGACCGTCTGCGTCCGAGCCCTCGTCCGTCGAGGCGTCGCCGGCAGGAGTGCTACCTCCGCCGCGCACGGCGAGCAGAGTCGCGGCGATTCCGAGGAGCAGAGCGATCACGCCCAGCACGCCGCCCACGATCGGCACAACGCGCCGCGCGAGCATGATCTGGTTCTGCGTCGTCTTGGCGGCGTGGGCCTGCGACTGGATGGTGTCCTGGTTCCACTGCTGCTGCGAGTTGAACACCTCGAGCGAGAAGTTCCGGACGGCCGCCGGCGTGCTCGGTGCGGTCTCCGTCGGCGACGCGAACCACTGGCGCAGGTGTGATACCTGGTCGATCAGAGTGCCCGTCTTCGGGTCGATGTAGAGGTCGGTGGTGGTCTGCGCCCACCGGTCCAGCGAGTAGAAGGCCTTCTGGTCGACGTGCGGGATGCCCCACCAGTCGGCGGACATGTTCAGGGTGGTGCCCAGCGGGGCGACGTTGTCGTCGCTGTCCCGGATGGTCGACAGGTCCGTCGCCGGGCCGGTGGCGACGAAGTGCAGCGCGCTCACGCCGCTCAGATCCTTGGTCTCGACGAACTTCATCGGGACCGACGAGCGGGTGGTGAGGTCGAAGAACGAGTAGGTGCCGCTAGCGGACATGCCGAACGGGAACCGGTACTGGTCGCCCTTGCGATTCGGGAGCTTGACGGCCGGCGCGTCGGTGCCGGGCGAGAACACGGTCTCGGAGGTCGTCCCGTCCGGCGCCGCGGTCTTCCGGTCGAGGGTCACGCGATCGACCCACGCCTGCAGCAGGCCGTCGCCGCAGTCCTTGATCAGGGTGCCGGTGTCCGACAGCGGCGGGTGCGTGATCTGCCCGTTCCTGCCCTTGATCGAGTTGACCACCAGCGACATACCGGACTGCACGGTCATCGAGTTCTTGTCCGACGGAGCGGTCACCAGCGTCCGTGTCTGCGTGGTCAGGAACACGTCGTTGACCACGGCCTTGGGAGCACCGTTGGTGATCGAACACTGATCCAGCAACCGCGACGGGTACTGCGGGTCGGCCTTGCTGTCCTGCTGTACCGCAGAGGTGGCCACCGACGTGATATCGAGGTTCAGCGGGATGGTCTTCAGCCGCCCCGTCACGTAGAGGGGGGTGGCGATCGCGGCCGTGATCAGTAGTGCACCGATGAAGATCAGGATCGGTCCGACAACGCCCGCCAGTCGGCTGCGGCCTACCGCCATCGAAAGCTCCTCAACGAATCGTCGTGTGCCGGCCTTCGCCGGTCCCTCGGTGCCCGGTCCGGTGCTTGGTCCGGCGGGCACGCCGCAACGAACGTGCCCCCTACAGTTGCCAAAGAGTAACAGGATCGGCCGCCGCGACCGCCCGTCCCGACGTCACGCCCGGTAGATTGCGGCTGCAATGACCTCACTTCGAACCCCGAGCGTTCCGGCCGGTGCCGCAGGCTTCGTGCCGGCACTGGAGGGTATGCGCGCCCTCGCAGCCGGGGCCGTCCTTCTCACGCACGTCGCCTTCCAGACCGGTCAGGTGAACAACTCTCCGGTGGGCCGGGTGTGGGGTCGGTTCGACATGGCGGTGGCGGTGTTCTTCGCGCTCTCCGGCTTCCTGTTGTGGCGTTCGCACGCGCGCGCCGCGTGGACCGGGGCCCCGTCGCCGTCCACGGCCCGGTACTACCGCTCGCGCCTGGTCCGCATCGTCCCCGCCTATCTGGTGGTGGTCGTGGTGGTGCTGACGCTGCTGCCCGAGGCTCGCGGTGCGGCGCCCGAGACCTGGCTGGCCAACCTCACACTCACGCAGGTGTTCGTCCCGTTCTCACTGACTGTCGGGCTCACACAGATGTGGAGCCTGTCGGTGGAGATGCTGTTCTACCTACTGGTTCCCGTGATCGCCCTCCTGCTGGCCGGCCTCCGCGGCCCTCGGGTGCGGCTGCGGGTCCCGGTGCTGATCGCCGTCGCGGCGGCATCGCTCGGGTGGGCCTGGCTGGGCGGGTTGCTGCAGGTGCCCCGCGGCGTGAACTACGAGAACTGGATTCCCGGGTATGTGCCGTGGTTCGTCGCCGGGCTGATCCTCGCCGAGGTCGCCGTGGCACCGATCGACCGGTTCCGGTGGGTGCGCGAGCTGGGAGCCCGACGACGACTGTGCCGGCTCGCCGCGGTCGCGGTGTTCGCAGTGGTGGCGACGCCCATCGGCGGCCCGGTGACGCTGGACACGCCCGCTCATTGGCAGTTCGCCACGCGCATGGGCCTCGGCGGCGTGCTCGCATTCCTCCTGCTGGCCCCACCGGTGCTCGAGCCCCGCGGCGCGCGCATGCGGCTGTTGGACTCGGGTCCGATGCAGGCCCTAGGACGCTGGTCGTACGGCGTGTTCATCTGGCACCTGGTGATCCTCAGCAGTGTGTTTCCGCTGTTCGGCGTCGTGCCGTTCCACGGGCGGATGGGGTACGTCGCCGTGCTGACCGCCGTGTTCGCCGCCGCCGTGTCCGCGGTCGGCTACTCGTGGGTCGAGGAGCCGTGCCGGGTGGCCCTGGCACGCTGGGAGGAAGCTCGTCGCCCGAGTCTGCCGCCCGCCCGTGACACCGGAGCCGCCGACCAGGCGAGGACCGCGATCCCGGCTACCGCCAGCCCCTGAGGCAGTGGCGAATGACCCAGGTAGCCGTGTTCGTCGTGCCAGGGTCCCCGGGCCAGGACCAGCGTCGACGCGGCGGTCAGGCACGCCGCCCCGAGCACGCGCATCGTCGTCGCCGCACCGGCGGAGATGCGCGCTGCGGCCAGGCACCACACCAGTGCCCCGCAGAGGGCTGCGATCGCGAGACCGCCCCACCCACACAACACGTACGCCGCGGCGAGGAGAGCCAGCGCCGCGACCCGCGGCGCTCGCCACGCCCGCAGGGCGGGTTCGGGGCGCCTGGGCGGGCCGCCCGGCGCCAGCATCAGGCCGACTAGGACCACGAGCAGCGCGAGTCCGCCGAACAGCCCGATCCGATAGGGGGTGTCGAGGGGGAACCGCAGGGTCACCTGGCCGGAGATCCCCGCGGGTACCACCCAGCCCTGCTGCCAGCCGTTCACGGTGATCGGGCGGAGGCGGTGGCCGTCCGGTCCCGTCGCGATCCATCCCGGGTTGACGCTCTCGGGAACGACCAGGACGCGGTCCCCGGTGGCGCCGCCGATGTCCACCTGCCGGCGCGCCGCGGTCCACGACAGCACCCGGACCGGCGTGGTCGGGTCGGTCGCGGTCGCGGCGCCGGTCGCGGGGGTCAGCGCGAGAGTGTCGACGCTGAACGCCGGGCCCGGACGCACGGTCACCGTCGACTGTCCGGCGGGCAGCGTCGCCGGAGTGGTCGCCGGAGTCGAGGCGCATGCGATCGCGCGCACCGGGTCGCCGTAGCGCAGCGCAGCCGCTGTGGTGTCGATCCGGAACCGGATCGCGCTGCCGCCCACGTCGAGGGTCGGCCCCGTGTCACAGCCGACGGTCACCGGGCGCGCGGGATCGGCAGGCTGCGACCCGGGGACAGGATTGCCGTCGGGCCCGATCAGGTCGACCTCCGCCAATCCGGGCGGCATCTTCTCGGGGAATCCGAGGGCGTTGATGTTCAGCCGGTCCTGCCATTCGAGCAGCGTGACGGTCACCTCGTCGGTCACGGCCGGCGACAGTTCGATCGTGCCGCCGCTCACTCGGCGCACCTGCCGACCGCTGCCGAGGTCGATGCCCACCAGCGTCGGGTGAGCAGGTGCGAGGCCGGCCGGCATTCTCAGCCGGATGCTGGACACCAGTTCGGGCGCCGGGAGCCGCACATGCAACACCGGTTTCGGGGCCGCCGGGTCGGTGCTCGACTGCGGAGCGGTCCAGCTGGTGTCGGGGTCGCCGTCGGTGGCGGCAAACCCATCGCCGCGGCTGTCCGAGGCGGCCGAATCGGCGGTCGACGTGATCCGCGTCGGGTCCGTGAGCAGGGTGTTCAGCGCTTGGCCCGGACGTGGTCGCAGGGTCAGGGTGGGGAGCACGGCCTGTCCCGAGGGCGCCGTCACCGTGCGCTCGAACACTCCGGGTTCTTCGGTGGCGAGCGCGATATCGGCACACTGCACCGGGCCGTCGGCCACGCCGCCGGGGCCGGGCGTCGGGACGCAGCCGGCACGTCCCGCGGAGTCCTGTTCGAACTGCCACTCGGCGACGGGGGCCGTGGGTGGCGGAACCACGACCTCGTGCCGGATGGTGATCGGGCGGCCGGTCGCGGTGTCGGTCACGCCCACCTCGCTCAGCGCGAACTGGTCGCCCCACGAGTGGTCTGCGGTGTCCGCCGCCGTGATCCGCAGCCAGCGGGTGGGCGCCGACGGTGCCGTCAGCGTCATCGGCCGGCCGGCCGACACGGGGTCGGAGTACACGGACCCCGCTTCCGTGGTGATCAGCAGCCGGGTCACCGCGGGCCCCAGCGCCCGCCCGACCGTCACCGTCACCGCGAGTCCGGCCCGGGGCGTGTCGAAGTCCAGCTGCAGCCACTGCCCGACGGCGTGATCCAGGCCCCCCGAGACCCAACTCGTGTCGGGATCCGAGTCGAACGCCGCCGCGGGTCCCGAGCCTGGCAACACAGACCCGAGCTGGGTCGCGTCGGACGCCGACGACGATGCGGTCACCGTGGCGCCGACCCAGCGGCCGACCACCGGCGTCGCACCCGGGACCGGGTAGTCGGCGGCACGGTTGAGCGTGCGGCGGACGTCCTGGGGGGTGCGGATCGCAGAACTGTGGTCGTCCACCCGGCCGAAATCGGTCTCTCGGAGTTTCGGTGTGTCGGTGACGATCTCGGGAGCCGGAGCCAACCCCGCCGCCTGCGCGTCCCCGGTCAGCAGGACCGGGCCGATCCCCGGCCGCCCCGCGTCGGCGGCGGAGTCCTGCAGCGACACGAGCGCCTCCGGGCCGCCCGCGACTCGCGGCATCGTCGCGAGGTCCGCGAGGTAGGGCCCCGGGCGGGGCTCGCCCGGGGCGCTCACCCGGTAGATCGTGATCGCCGGCATCGGCGGGCGAAGTCCCGAGTCGAGCACCACGTTCTTCACGGTCTTCGGTGCGGTCTCGGGCCCGAACGTGGCGACCGGCGTGAGGCCGGGAGAGTGCTCTAGGGCGTAGCGGGCCAGTGCCGGGCGCGCGGACCTCGAGGTGTCGGGATCTAGGTCGGCGCGCAGGACCACGAAATCGATGCCTTGCTGCAGCAGCGTCGGTGCGAGCCCCGACGCGGGGGTGCCGTCGGCGAACAGACGCTGCACCGAGTCGAGTGCGCGGATCGCACCCGGCGGGGTCAGCGGGATGGCGTCGCGCACGGCCCACGGCGTGGATGCCAGGGGCTGCAGCGGCTCGTCGCGGGTCAGGCCCCAGATCTGCGAGCCGAACGGCGCGCCGGGGACGACGAGGGCCCGCTCCGCGCGGGCCTGCCCGGGCGCGGTACCGGCAGCGTGGCGGCTCAGCCAGGTCGCCGCCTGCGACCAGTAGTCGGGGATCTGTTGGTAGGGGCCGCGGGGTGCGAGCCTGCCGGTCCAGGCGAGGCCGCCCGACAGCAGGACCACGGTGACCACCGCGATCGTCCCGGCGACCACCCGGTTGCGCTCGGGATGGGCGAACGCCGACCGCGTGGTGCGCAGCCCGACGGTGCCCGGCAGCGGCGCCCGCGCCAGCAGGTGCGCGATACCCATCACCAGCGGTAGCCGGACCAATGGCTCGAGCTTGTACACGTTCCGCAGCGGAGCGCCCCCTGCGTCGAGGAAGGTGCGGACCTGTTCCGCGAACGGTGAGCCGAGTCCCCCGGCGTATCCCGCACCCATCCCCACCAGGCCCAGCAGGAGGATCACGGTCCAGATGCCGCGGTGCGGCATCCGGCGCATCGCGAGGCCGGCGACACCCGCGGCGGCCACGAGGCCGGTCGTCACCACCGCTGCCGGCGTCGTCGCGAGCATCGCTCCGGCCTCGCGCTCCGACGAGATGAAGGTCGACCACGAGTCGGTTCCCCGCAGTACCTCGGGCAACGACGTCCACTCGGTGGTCGCGCGGGACGACTCGATGAAATCCAGGAACGGTGGTGACACGTGCCCCAGGACCAACAGCGGCACGATCCACCACAACGTCGCCAACGCCACGCACGGCACCCACCAGGCGGTGAACACGGCGAACCGGCGGCGGCCCGGCGCGCTCGGGCGCACCGGGACATGCAGCAGCCACCACACCGCGGCGAGGCTGCAGGCAAGCCCGGTCGCCACTGCGTTGACCGCACCCATCAGTGCCACCGCGCCCGCAGACTGCGCGGCGAGGACCCGCAGCGACCGCGGCGCACCCCCGAGCGCCCGGACCACGGGCAGCAGCACCCACGGGGCGAGCATCACCGGCGCGGTCTCGGACGAGATGGCGCCGAGCGTGGTGAGCACCTGTGGGGACAGCACGAACGCCGCGGCCGCGACGACGCGGGAACCCCGGCTGCCGGTGCCGAGTGCCTCGGCGAGGCGGATCACGCCCCAGAAGCCGGCGAACAGCAGCAGGGTCCACCAGAGCCGCTGCGCGATCCACGGCGGGATTCCGGCCACGTGGGTCAGGGCGAAGTACGAGCCCTGTGGGAAGAAGTAGCCGTACGCCTGGTTCTGCACCTGCCCCAACGGGCTCTGGCTGGACCACACGTTGGCCGCGCGCGCGAGGAATCCGACGGGGTTGGCCGTGAGGTCCACCTTGGTGTCGGCGGTGACGCGGCCAGGGGCGGTGAGAGACGTCAGCGCAGCGAACGCCAGGAAGGCGAGGGCGCCGAACCGACGGGGGAGCGGACGGGTGCTGGCGCTAGCTGTTGGCACCAGTGTTGTCGCGGGAGCCGTAGTCCTGCGAGCCCTGCAAGAAGCCGTTCTTCGCGTCGAACGAGGAGAGATTCGTGGTGGGGCTGGTCTGCGTCACGGCGGTGCCACTGACCAGCGTGACCGCGATGGCGACGACGATGCCTGCCACGGCTGCGACGCCGCTCGCGATGATCGGGGTGCGGTTCATGCGGCGTGCTCACTCCTTCGTGCGGTCGACCGGGCCGACCCCACGATACACACCGTGACGGCTGTCTAATCGACGATGTCGGCGCACCCCGACGGCACGATCAGTACCGGCCGCTTGCAATGCCGCAGCACATGCTCGGATGTCGACGAGTGGATGAGTGCTTTGAGGCCGGTCTCGCCGCGGCTTCCGGTCACGATCACGTCGGCGTTCTCCGCGTTCGCGGCGGCGACCAACGCCGCCCAGATGGTGGACGCGATCTCGACCAACCTGCCGTCGGCGTCGAGCCCCACGGACTGGGCCAGTTCGACGCCGCCGCGGTTGGTCTGGGCCGCCGCGTTGTGCAGCGCGTCCTCGAGCGGGACGTAGTCCGGCTCGGTGCCGCCTGGAGACAGGACACCGGACATCGCCGACACCCGCGCGGCCTGGTGGATCGTCGACTCCCAGGCGGTCACCACCAGGGCCCGGACGTGTTTGTCGGAGCGGTTGAGGAATTTGCCGGCGTATTTGACCGCCCGACGCGAGTCCTCGGACCCGTCGTACGCGACCATCACCACCATCGACTTTTTGGCGTCCATGTCGATCACCCTGGATTCGTCGTTGTCCGTATGACCCGAATGTTACTCCCAGGGAAACCTGTTCGTCGGCATCGTGAACATCTTCGCGATACGCTTCCGCCGCCACTTCCGGCGCGACCCAAGGGGACCTGTCATGCACTCTGTACGCCACGCCACCGCGGTCCGCGCGGCATCAGCGACGGCGGTCGGCGCCGCGTCCGTGATACTGCTCGTGGCGTGTGGTTCGTCCAGCCAGGCGGTGTCGTGTATCGATAACGGGGACTCGCTCACCGCGGCTCCGGTCAGCGTCGCGAAGAACGCGCCGGCGTCGGGCGTGGTGCTGTCGGGCACCGAACTTCCGGTCGGAATCAAGGTGGTCCCGGTGTCGGAGGCGCAACTCAAAGACATCACCGCGCGGATGACCGGTGCTGCCTCGGGCGCGACCTTCAGCCCACAGGGCTGCTCGCAGCCGACGGCGCTGGCGGGCAAGATCGACCCGGCCGCGATGGGCCTGGTGGTGGGCGAGGCCGGGACGGGGCCGATCAGTGAGTCGGCGATCAAGACGCGCGCCAATCTCGATCAGGTGAAGCAGAACGTGACCGGCAAGTGCTCGACGGTGACGGTGAGCGTGC
>CAJCHX010000804.1 GCA_903970215.1 Acidobacteriaceae bacterium | reverse complement strand
AACGCGAGGACGCCGACCGCACCGATCACGTAGCAGATGATCGACTTGCCTGATGTCCAGCCCCACTCGCGGCCCTGCTCGGCGACGATCAGCAGCGGGACCACACCGACGGCCAACATGATGGCGCCCCACCAGTCGATCTTGACGCCGTGCTTGCGGGTGTGCGGCAGGTTGAGGACGCGGAACACGACGGCCAGCGCGAAGACGCCGATGGGCACGTTGACCAGGAACACCCAGCGCCAGCCGGTGATCCACAGGATCGAGTGCGCCCCGGACAGCAGGCCGCCCAGCACCGGGCCCAGAACGGAGCTGGTACCGAACACCGCGAGGAAGTAGCCCTGGTACTTGGCACGTTCGCGGGGCGGGACCACGTCACCGATGATGGTCAGCGCCAGCGACATCAGGCCGCCGGCACCGAGGCCCTGGAACGCGCGGAACGCGGCCAGCTCGTACATCGACGTAGAGAAGCTGCACAACGCTGACCCGACCACGAACACCGTGATGGCGAACATGAAGAACGGCTTGCGCCCGTAGATGTCGGAGAGCTTGCCGTAGAGGGGCGTCACGATGGTCGACGTGATCAGGTATGCCGTGGTGACCCAGGCCTGCTCCTGGTAACCGTGCAGGTCGTCGGCGATCGTGCGCATAGCGGTCGACACGATGGTCTGGTCGAGTGCAGCCAAGAACATGCCGAGCATCAGGCCCGACATGATCACGAGGATCTGCCGGTGCGTGAAGACGCCCGTCTGATTCCCCTGCTGGGCACTCGCCTTATCAGCGGTTGCGGTGGTCATCGAGCTGGGCCTTTCGACTGGGTCGGGACGGCGGCGCTGTCGTCCGGAGTGGCTGATTCGGTAGCTGAGACGGGGGCCACACAACGGCCTGAGCGGCGCTCGAAGCCCTGCTCGATGATCGACTCCTCGAAGATGTGGAGAACGCGCGTGCCCAGATCGACGAAACGCTCGATATCGTCGTCGGTCCAGTCCTCGAGAAGCGGCGCCAGCCGCTCGGCGCGGTACCGCTTTATCTCCTCGACCTTCGCCACTCCGGCGTCGGTCGCCGACACCAGCGAGGCGCGGCGGTCGCGCGGGTCCGGCGAGCGTTCGGCGTGACCGAGATCGACCAGAGTGGTCACATGCCTGCTCGTCGTCGACGGGTCGGCGTGCGTTCGCTCGGCGAGCTCCGAGGAGCGCATCGGGCCGTTGTTCGCGAGTTCGAAGAGAGCGTGGTACGCCGCGATCTCGACACCGTCGTCATCGACGGTGTGCCGGATGACCGCGGCATGCCGCTCCTTCATCCGGGTCAAGTCCGCGATCATGCGCACCATCGCCTCCACCTGGGAGGTTCGGCCGGCTACGAGCTCTGTCACGACTACTTCCAACGGATCGGGGGCGACGAATTCACGTGCACCCTGCAAACAACTACATGCAGCGTACAACTAAATCGCTCGCTTGGAAAACGCTAATTCCGAGAACGGTCTATCGGGCGGTGCGCAGCACCTGCGCACCGGTCAGCGCCACCGGGTCGTCGAACGTCGTCGCGAAGATCACGTCGTGCTCGCCCGCGGCGGCAGCACCGCGCGTGCGCTCGGTGAAGCCCGAGCCGTCGGAACCGACAGGGGCCGGGTGAGACATACCTCGAGTATGTCCCACCCGGCCCCGGCTACGACCTCTTCTACACCTACCGCTGCTTGGAACCCCGGCCCCGGCCCGAGACGAGGTGTGCGACCGCATCCAGCAGGCGGCGGACGTCGGATTCGGTGGTACCCAGGCCGATGCTGGCGCGCACGGCCCCATCGGGCACGCCGAGCCGCGAGACGATCGGATGCGCGCAGAACTTGCCGTCGCGCACTCCGATCCCATGCTCAGCGGACAGATACTCGGCGACCTCGCGTGGCGCCACCCCGTCGACGGCGAACGCGACGATGCCCACGCGGTCGTCCGAGTCGACCCAGATCCGCAGCGGCGTGACGCCGTCGATCCCCGCCAGACCGGCCAGGAGCAGCTCGACGAGGAACCGCTCGTGCTCGGCGATCGCGGTCTCGCCGAGCCGGGTCAGTTCGGTGCATGCCGCCGCGATCGCCACGGCCCCGAGCACGTTGGGCGATCCCGCCTCATGCCGTGCGGGCCCCGTATGCCAGGCCACCTCGACGTCGCGTGCGACGGGCCGGCCGATCACCTCGTACGTGGCGCCGCCGCCGTAGCGGTAGGGATCGGCGTCGTCGAGCCAGTCGGCGCGCCCCACCAGCACACCCGCACCGAAGGGTGCGTACAGCTTGTGCCCGGAGAACGCCAGATAGTCGATCCCGCTCTCGCGCAAGGAGATCCGGCGATGAGGCACCAGCTGCGCACCGTCCACGCAGATCCGGGCGCCGTACCGGTGTGCCAGCGCCGCCAGGCGACGGATCGGCAACACCTCGCCGGTCACGTTCGACGCCCCGGTCACCGACAGCAGCGCCGCTGGACGCCGCGCGAGCTCGGCCTCCACCGCGGCGAGTGTCCCGCCGACGGACAACGGCGCGCAGACGACGCGGGCACCCCGCCGGCGCCAGGGCAGCAGGTTCGCGTGGTGCTCGACGTCCAGCACCACCACATCGCCGGGCACACAGCCGGCCAGCAGGTTGAGCGAGTCTGTGGTGTTGCCGGTGAAGATCACGTGGTCGTCGTCGCGGGCACCGACGAACTCCGCGACCGTCGCCCGAGCGCCCTCGTAGCGGGCTGTCGAGCGTTGCGACAGATACCCGGCGCCGCGATGCACGCTCGCATACTCGCTGAGCGCGGCCGTGACAGCGGCCGTGACCGCGTCCAGTGCAGGCGCACTGGCGGCGTAGTCGAGGTTGGCGTAACGCACCGTTGCTCCGTCGGTCAGCGGAACGTATTCGTCGCGCCCCGAGACGGCGGCGAGCGGCCCGACGGTGACGGGCCCGGCGGGGTCGAGTTCCCGTCGGGCGGGCACGTCCGGTGCACACTCGAAAGCCGCCTGGTGGCGGGCGAGGACGGTGTCGGCATCGAGTAGAACGGTCATCATGAATCCTTAGTCGACTCAAGGACACGCCGATGACGGTTCGGCGAATCCGCGCTTGCCGTGCGCCGGTCGGGCACGGCCGGGTCGTCACCCGGAGCACCCCACCGCGGAGGAGGGTTGCCGACCAGCGAGCCGGGGCTTGATGCTGGCACTCATGACCTGCGGCCAGGATGCCGCCCGACGCCCCGCGCCGTCAACAATTTCAATCATCGGGTGCGCCAATCCGCCCACCCGGTCGGCCCGCGGGCGGCTCCGGCGTCTCGGGTAGCGTCGGATCGTGAGATTCGCCCTGTCTCGGCCGGGCCGCTCGGTCCTTGCCGACGGCGTGCAGGCCGGCTATTCGGACCCCCATGTGGCGGCGAGGGCGCTGGCGGACGACCGGGTCGGCCTCGTGGTCGGCGCACTCCCGTTCGATCATGACGAG
>CAJCHX010000803.1 GCA_903970215.1 Acidobacteriaceae bacterium | reverse complement strand
TGCTGCCCGCACCGGGGGCGGGTGCAGGGTCTTGGCCGCCGCCGGGGACGACGGTGGCCGGCTGGGGGGCCTGGCCGGGGACGGTGAGGGTGATCTGGTCGGCGGCGATCCGGCTGTAGAAGTAGGTGGTGCCGTCGCCGGTCTGGTGGCTGGTGATCGTGAGCGTGAGCCAGGCGCCGGCTCCCGATGGAGGCACATCGGTGGGGCCGGCGGGGCCGAACTGGGTGACGGTGACGGCTTGGAGGGTCACGGCGAGGGGGGCGGTGGCGAAGCCGAGGTAGGGCGGGAGGGCCAGGCGGACGGTGCGGTCGACGGGGACCACGGTGCGCCACTGGCCGGGCGTCCGGTAGAGGGCGGGTGCGGGCGGGCCGGTGCGTCGGAGGTGGGTGAGGGAGAACGACTGGGTGAAGCCGCCCGAGGTGGCCTGGAGGGTCACGTCGGACGCAGTGGTGGGCTCGGGGACGGCCCAGTACCGGTCGCCGCTGTCGGCACTGGTGGCCCCGCCCGCCGGGAGCGGAAGGGGGACGGTCCGGCCGTCGGCCAGCACCGACAGGGAGAGCCGGGCGGCCGGGGTGACCTGGTCGACCTGCCAGCGCACGCCGATCACCCACAGGACCTGGCCGGGCCCGGCCGGGCGGCCATCGACCCGGCTGGCGGTAGCTACGCCGAGGACCTGGCCGGTGACGCCGTAGCCGTCGAGGCGGCCGTCGGCCGGGACGGCCAGGGCGGCCGGCTGGCCCGTCAGCAGGATCGCAGTTCCGGCCGGCACGGCGGAGGCGGCCGCCGGTGACGCGGGGACGACGGCGGTCAGGACCGCTGCCGCGAGCACAGCGGCCGCTCCCGCCAGCCCACCGGACCACCGCAGAACGCCGATGTCGCAGATTTTTCCAAATTTCCCTGTCACAGACCAGCGGCCTGAACGCGAGAAGAAGGGGTGACCACCGACGCCGTCGCCGTGTGGGGCGCACGTCGTTGAGCTCGCAACCGGACGGAGGACCCCATGAGCACCATCCCCGACGACCTGGCCGCCGTCGTCGTGCACGGCCCAGCTACCAACCCGCTCACCCGGCTGCTGTGGGACCTCGGGCTCCGCCCCCTCCCGGGCACCACCGGCGCCACTGTGTGGTGCCGGGGCCGGCACGTCGATCCCGGAGGCCGCTCGTGAGCGTCCTGTCTCTGGTGTGGAACCTGGCCGTGGTCGCCCTCGTCGTGATGACGACCATCGTCGTCACCATCCGGCGACCGTCCGAGCGGTGGCGGGCCGGGCGTTGGGGCAAGGCGGCCAGCGTGGCCGCCACCCTGCTGGTCGCCTTCTACGTGGGGCCGTTCAGCGTCCCCCTCGGCGCCGTGGTCGTGCTGGTCCGGCACCGGCGCCAGCGGAGTACGGATGAGGTGGGATTGGCTCAGGACTGGCCGGGAGCGTGAGCCGGCATGCAACGAAGGTGGCCGCCGGGGCGCGCGGCCGCCTGCCCGTATCCACGTCTACAAGCGGGAGGCGAAGCGTGGGCCGTCTCTGCGCAGGGTCAGCGTGGCGCGGGCGGGTGCATCGACGGCGCTCACGGCCGCAATGGCGTGCTCGCAGCGGGCCGTGTAGGCCAACGCGTACAGGGCGGAGGCGATGGCGGAACGACGCCAGGAGGCGTTGCGGCCGCCGGCAGCGTCGGCGTAACACTCGAGGTACGACTCGACCTCGTCGAGGCCGGGGGCGGGCGGGTCGTCGTCCTCGCCGGTCAGGCGCCACGTCGCCGCTGCGATCCCCGCCCCTCGGCTGTCGGGGAACGCTGCCAAACTGTCCCAGTCGAAGCTGGCGACCAGCTGCCCGTGGTCGAAGCGGAGGTTGCGGGCCGACCAGTCACCGTGGATCCACTGCGGTCTGCCGGTGTCCGTGGAGAGGACAGCCAACGCAGCGCCCGCGAGCCGGTCGATCCATGCTGCCCCTGCGGGGTCGAGCGTGAAGTCGAACGACGGGTCGTGAGGCGGTGGATACAGGGAGGTCGGGCCCGCAGTCATGGCGTGGCGGCCGGCCCACGCTGAGGCGTCGAGCTCTGCGAGGGTGGCTGCTGCTTCGGCCAAGGCTGCGGCCGACAGCGTCGCCTCCGCCGCAACGAGGTGACGCATGCCGGGGTCGGTCAGCATGCTGTCGATCGTGGCCGTCACGCCTTCGAAGACCACCGGGTCGGCCACCGGCACCGGACATGGAAAGGCCCTGGCCGCAAGCAGCGTGGTGGCAGAGGCGACCTGGACGAGATGGTCGAGCTGCCATCGGCGCTGATAGGCCTTCACGGCCACCGACCTTCCGTCGGTGAGCTCCAGGCCGGCCACGCAGCCGGCAGACGCAGTGAAGAACCGAGCGTCGCCCACCGGTGAGCCAAGTACCATTTCGCACAGCCGCTCGTACCAGCCGGCCACCGCCCGGGGCCCGACCGGCCCGAACACGGCATCCTCGGTCCCCGAACTGCCGCCCCGGCTGGCCTGGAACGTGACAATTCGATCGACGAGCCGGTCCACCGTCAGCGGGCCTCGGCCGGGGGCCGGCGAAGTCGTCTGTGGTGGGGGATCACGCCCGGAGTGAGAGGTGATCCATTGGCCACCCAGTCATGCTCGCGCCCCTACGCCCGCGTCGGGGAGGCTTCGCTGTTGCCGGACGCAGCCGAAGTCCGTTCACCCTTCCGAGTGGGGGAGGGCCGAGCCCCGTACCCCACTTCCGACCGGGTAGCAGGGAGACATGACCTCGTCGGGACCGTCGATCCCTCACGGCCCTAAAACCCGAGAATCAGATGGCGTAGCGTCGTTGTGGCCACCCCGCAGACCGCTCGGATGGAGACGGCCAAGGTGAGAAAGTATGTCCTGTTCGATCACGACGGTGTCCTCGTTGACACCGAGCGCTGGTACTGCGAGGCGGCCAAGCGGGCGCTGACCGAGGTCGGCTTCGCCCTGGACAAGCATCGTTACGTCCGGGACATGAATCTCGGTCTGGGCATGTGGGTCCAACCCCGGGACGCAGGCGTCGACGAGGCGGTGATCCAGCAGGCCCGGGCCGCCCGTGACGCCTATTACCGTGAGTATCTCCGCACCGAGGCCGTCGAGGTCGAGGGCGTGGTGGAGGCGCTCACCGAGCTGTCGGAGCTTGTTTCCATGGCCTTCGTGACGACGGCGAAACGTGCGGATTTCGACCTGATCCACGAGCGGCGCGGAATCCGTTCGTTCATGAAGTTCGTGCTTACCCGCGAGGACTACAAGTGCGCGAAGCCGGATCCGGAGCCCTACCTGACCGGAGTCGCGCGATTCGGCGCCGCAAGGGAGGAGGTCCTGGTTGTGGAGGACTCCGAGCGCGGGCTGAGGTCGGCGGTCGCCGCTGGCCTCGACTGTGCCATCGTCCACAATGAGTTCACGAAGGGCAGCGACTTCGCGCAGGCCACGTATCGGATCGAGAGCTTGCACCAACTGATCGACCTCGTGAGCAGACCGGCCTGCTGAGGTCGTGCAGGGCACAGGGACGTGAGGGACCGGGTGGGCCTGGCGAGCGCAGCGCACGCCTGGGTGGGCCTGGGACGCCTGGTGGTGCAACCCTGGGACCTTGCAGCCAGAGATCCATGGGGCTCTGCTGTGCAGCGAGGGTGCAGTCCCGTCTGGTGACGGATCCACACGGCGGCCCCTCAGCCGGTTGGAGATGGTCTTCGTGTGGACGGACGCCGTCCGCAGCGTGTGTCCGGTCGCTTCGCTCGTCCGGGTAACCCCGCAGCCGTCAGACTGGCTGCGTGCCCGGTACCGGCCAGATCGTGATCCTGAACGGCGCACCACGCTCCGGGAAGTCCACGCTCGCAGCCGCCATCCAGGAAGGGTCGTCGGGCACGTGGGTGAACCTCGGCGTCGACGCCTGGATGCTTGTGACTCCGGAACGGCTGCGTCCGGGAATCGGGTTGCGACCGGGCGGTGAGCGACCAGACCTGGAGCCGGCGGTGGCGGTCCTGTATGCGGGGTTGTACGAGTCGATCGCCGCGCAGGCCCGCCTCGGCGTGAACGTCGTCGTCGACGTGGGTCACCACGAGGCCTACTCCAAGCCTCTCGGTGTGCTGGCGGACTGCGCCAGCCGCCTGCGTGGCCTGGAGGTGCTGTGGGTGGGGGTGCGTTGTCCGTTGGAGGTGATCTGGCAGCGACGGGAGGCGGCGTGGGATCAACCGTTCGGGTCGGCCGACTCCGACCTTCGGGCCGCCGTGGAGCGCTGGCAGGAATGCGTGCACGTTCACGGTGCCTACGACCTCGAGGTCGACACTGGGGCGTCGGGACCGAGCGAGTGTGCCGAGATGGTCGCAGCGAGACTGGCCCAGGGACCGGGAATCGCGTTCGCAAAGCTGGTGTCGCGAACTCAGTCCTGACGACGGAACAGGTGCTCGTCGCCTCAGAGTCGACCTGGACCGCTCTTTCGTTGACCATCTAGCTGAACCCTCGGCGCCGTCGCGAAGGGAGCAGACGTAGAACTGACCTCGAGGGTTCCGCGCCAGATCGCCGGTTCGGCGCTTACTCGCCGGTCCCCTTCGGATCCGGCGGTGCGTGGTTATGCGTCCGGCGGCAGCGGTCCGAGAGCGACGGCGGCGTTTTCGCAGAGACCGTCCAGCCCAGTGCGAACGTTCATCGTGGGAGAAGTGTGAGGCGCTGACGCCTTCAGGGTCAGCTGTGCCCAGACCTTGTGGGCGCCGTAGGCCGGCGAGCTGTCTGCGGCCGAACCGATTCAACTGTCACAGGCTCGAAGGCGCCCGCAGTCTTGCTCCGGACGTACCCTTCAGGGGATGGCGGGCTGGCTGACGGTGGAACGCGCCGAGGTCGAGGCGTGGCTTGCCGACAGCGGCGCGCCGGGACGTCTCCCTGAGCTCGTCCGCCGGCTCATCTTGGAGACGAACCCGACCGTTGAGCAGATCGACTTCCCCGGCGACGCCGGCACCCGCAGCTCCGGCTTTGACGGGTTCGTGATCGCCCGCCAGCCGTCTCTGAACGTGGCCGCCGGCCGGTCCGTGTGGGAACTCTCGGTCGAGAAAGACGCGAACAAGAAGGCTACCGAGGACTACAACCTCCGGCTTACCGCCGAGGTCCCCGACGGGACGCTGGCGGTTGATACCACCTACGTAGCCGTCATCCCAAAGATCTGGACGAAGGCTCCCAAGTTCGCCAAGGACCGGACTGCGACCGGCCACTGGAAAGAGGTGCGGGCGATCCGCCTGGATCAGACCGTCACCTGGCTGGAGCAGGCACCGGCGACGCGTCTCTGGTTCTTGGAGCACTTGGGCAAGGCCCCGCCCGGTGTCGAGCTGCTCGGCACCTGGTTCAGCCGGTGGTGTGGCCAGACGAACCCGGCGCTTACCGCCGAGCTCCTTCTCGCCGGCCGTGACGACTCGGCGAAGGTGATCGCTGCGACGGTGACCGGGACAGGCACGACCACGGTCGTCGGGCAGATGGGTGCAGCCGAACTGAAGGCTGTAATTGCCAGCTCGTTCGCGATCCTCGCCCCCGAGGTCGCCGAGCGAACGGTGATTATCGACGACCGCGAGTCGTGGCGGCGCATGCTTAAGGAGCCGCAGCCGATGATCCTTGTCACGGTCGATCCGACTTACGCAGACGACGTCGAGGCCGGCACGCCGCACCTCGTGCTCATTGCCGTGCCGCACCTTGCGGTCGGTGGCATTGAGGTTAAGGCTCTCGATGGCGATAGGTTCGGGCTGCAGCTCCGCCAGGTCGACGACCGCCTGCCTGAGGATCTCGGGGCGCTCGCGGGCCGCAGTCTGGTCGCCGTCCGCCGACGCTTGGCCCGAGCGGCGGAGCTGATGAGCCCGCCATGGGCTCGGGGTATCCCGACTCGCACCATGCGTGCTGCCCTGCTGGTCGGTGAGTGGGATGATCAGAACGAGCACGACCGGTCCGTCGTCGAGGCCGTCGCAGGCACCCCTTACGAGGCCGCCCGAGAGGAGCTCCTCGGGTTGACCGCCGGCGACGACCCGTTCATTGGGCGAGCAGACCGCCACTGGTTCGTCGTGTCCGCGCCGGACTCGTGGCTGCGACTCGGACCCCACCTGCTCGAAGACGATCTGCGCGTCTTCCTGGAGCATGCGCGGACGATTCTGTCGGAGCTCGACACGACCGCCGGCGCCAACGCAACCGAGCGCCTCGTCGCCCAGATGCGAGGCCATGTCCGTGTCTACTCCCAGGCAATCCGAGAGGGGGTCGCAGGGTCGCTGGGGCTGTTCGGCGCGAATAGCGATGTCGTGGTGCGAGCCACCGGCCAGTCAGGTGAGATTCTCGCCGACGGCGTGGTCCGCCAGCTTCTCGCACTCGCCAACGCCGACCCGTCCGGTGCCTACTGGGCGACCCTGGCTCCATTTCTTCCCGAGCTGATGGAGGCGGCTCCGACCGCTGCGCTCGATGCGCTGCGCAAGGGGTCAGCCGATCCGGACCCGGTGCTGGCCACCGCGTTCCGGGACAAGACCGATGACATGTTCGCAGCGACCTCGCCGCACCACAGTCTGCAGTGGGCGCTGGAGCGCGTCGCTTGGGCGCCCGAGCACTTGACCGACGCGTGCCTGCAGCTGGCCCGGCTAGTCGAGCTTGACCCGGGCGGTCGGTTCGACCATCGGCCCGACGCGAGCCTTGCGTCGATCCTGTCGATTTGGCACCCCGGAACGTCTGCCCAGGCCGAGGAGAGGTTCTCGACGATAGACCTGATTCGCAAGATGTTCCCGGAGGTGGGCTGGAACCTGCTCCTCGCTCTGCTGCCGACGACGCGCGGGTTCCTCATGGGTCCCAACAGCCCGAAGTTTCGTGTTTGGAAGGTGCCGCGGGTCATCAGCTACGGCGACATAGACACCGAGACCGCCGAGCTGGCGGCCCGTCTGCTTGAGGACGTGGGGGACAACCCGAGCCGATGGGCGCAGCTGATCGATGTCCACACTCACCTCGGATCAGATCAGCGGGCGGCAATCCGTGGCGCGCTCAACGCCTCGGTCGTACCCGAGGATGACGCCGCCAGCTCCCGTATCGTGGTCTACGAGGCGCTCCGCTCCGTCGCGACGCACCACCACCGGCACCCCGACGCCTACTGGGCCCTCCCGGAGTCAGAGCTGGCGGAGCTTGACGCGCTGGTGGTCAGGTTCACGCCGACTCGACCGGCCAGCAAGCACGCGTGGCTGTTCAAGGGGCACTGGGTCGAGCTTGAGGGTTTCGACGCGGTGGACTGGCGAGCCCGTGACGCCGAGGTCCAGCGGCGTCGCTCCGAGGCAATCACCGAAATCGAGTCAGCTGGCGGGCTAGTTGCCGTGATCGCCTTCGCGCGGGACAACAATGCACAGGTCGTTGGTTCTGCCCTGGCGGACGCGACCGAGGACCGGCACCTCGACTGGGCGCTCGGCGTGGGCGACGAGGATCCGGAGAGCGGCTTGGCCAGAAGCCTGATCTGGCGACGTGCTCGCCAGGGCGCGCTCCCGTGGGTTGAGTCGACTATCGATTCACGGAACGTGCCGGTAGTGGCGCAGGGGCGCATGCTCGTCGATTGCAACGACTACCCGGCAAGCGCTGAGGCCGCAGCGGGTCGCGGCGCGGAGGTGGAGAGCGCATACTGGACCTGCTTTCCGATCTACGGACTCGGCCAAGACTTCGGCGACACCATCCCCGTCGCACGGCGCATGATGGACGTCGGCCGACCGGCGGACGCCCTGGACCTCTTGCACCTCTACGCCCGGCAGTCGCCCGGCAACGCAGACAACGCGGAGTACGCGCTATTGGTCGCCAACGGCCTTGAGCGCCTGCGCGAGCAGAGATCGCAGGGTCAGGCGTCCCGCATTGGCCGCGGGCACGCGTTCCCTACGTTCTTCGCCTTGCTGGATGGCCACGTCGATGCGATCGGTGCCGACCGCGTGCTGGCTCTGGAGTGGGCCTACTTCGGGATGCTCGGTTTCGACCCTCCCGACACCTATCTGCACCGACGCTTCGCCACCCACCCGGAGTGGCTGATGGAGATCCTGACGACCGGGTTCCCGTCCGACACCCAGGTCGACCGGTGGAGGGCCGTTGAGGCTCCGAACGACGAGCCGGATGACGACGGGGACGGCGAGGTCGACGTGAACATCAAGTTCCAGGCCCGCCGCCTGATCGAGACGTGGAGGGTTCCTCCCGGCCTGCACGCCGACGGCTTCCGGTCGGCCGAGTGCCGAGCGTGGGTAAACGAGATAACTCCGCTGGCAAAGAAGGTGGACAGGTACCGGGTCACGATGGAGACCCTCGGTGAGGCGCTCGTGCACGCTGCTGGCCCAGACGAGTGGCCGACCCCCGAGGTTGCCGCCCTGGTGGAGGATCTGGCGAGCGACCACATCGAGGCGGGCATGTACCGGAGGTTGCGAAACCTGCAGGGCGCCACGATCCGCGGGTTGGCCGAGGGGGGGACCCAGGAGCGGATGAAGGCGCAGGGCTATCGTGAGCGCCGGGACGGGATCCGTCGGCTGTCTCCCCGCTTGGCCCGCATGCTCGACGAGCTTGCGAAATCGTACGAGAGCGAGGCTCGTATGCACGACCGGTCGGCCGAGCGCCGCCGACGGGGTCTCTGACGCTGATTTCCAGGAGCAGGTCCAGGAATCTGACTCGTGCTGCTTACCTTCGGGGAACGTCGGTTGATTGCGCTGGGATTGGGGTTCGGCCCCAGCTCACGATGGGCTTGGTCTGGGACTGAAATGGAGGTTCTGCGCCCCGGCGAGTAGCCAGCGGTCCCGCCGAGTAACGGTCAATCGGATAGCACTCCTGGAGGCGGTGGCAGCGGCCGCTGTCCTCGAACTGGGTCCCGAGGCACGGGGACCATCGGCCAAGGCGTCGATTCCAGCTTCGAACTGCGCCGGGCGACGGAGCCCTGCAGCCGGCTGACTACACCGTGGAGGAGGGCGGCGGAGCTGCTACAGATCAGCAGGGCGCCGCCCAAGAGGCGGTGTGGCGAGGAGAAGTCCCCTTCTTCCGGATAGGTCGCCGCATCCTCGTCCCGCTTTCCCGCTTCGCACGGCACTTCGGCCTGAATCCCCAGGGACCCCTCGAACCCGACGACGGAGCGTCGGGGCGCATGAAAGGGCTGGGGCCGATAGCGGCAACGCTCTCTTCGGGTCAGGGAGGCTGGGAGCCACCAACCCGGTCAGGGAGACAGGGACCTGCCATGATGGAGCCGTGTCGAGGCGCTGCAGCACCCACCATTTGACTAGGCGCGCCCTCGGACGGCTCTGGCGAGATGGCGACAGCTGACCAGGTCAAGGCGCTGGTCCGGAGCCATGCGGACGGCGACGACACTCAGTTCTACTCGGTCGCCATGCAGGTTGCCGCCCGGGCGGCGCGCAGCGGACAGGGACGCTTCGGCCAGGAGCTGAAGCAGCTCATCGACGAGGTCCGAAAACGGCAGCCGACCACTCGCGGCAAGTTGGTGCCCGTCACCCAGCCACGCGGGGAACTGGCTGGCCTGCTGTCAGCCGCCTACCCGTCGACCCGGTTGGCGGACATGGTCCTGGAGCCGCACGTGTGCGAGCGCCTCAACCGCGTGATCACTGAGCAGCGACAGCAGGATCAACTCAGCGCTCACGGGTTCACACCGCTGCGGCGGCTGCTCCTGATTGGTCCGCCTGGGACGGGCAAGACCATGACGGCCGGCGCCCTGGCCGGTGAGTTGAACCTGCCGCTCTTCATGATCCGGCTGGACGGCCTGATCACCAAGTTCATGGGCGAGACCGCCGCCAAGCTCCGCCTAGTCTTCGACGCGCTCAGCGAAACACGTGGCGTCTACCTCTTCGATGAGGTAGACGCGTTGGCCGGTGAGCGGGCGCGCAGCAATGATGTTGGCGAGATCAGGCGTGTCCTCAACTCCTTCCTGCAGTTCCTGGAGCAGGACCAGTCCGAGAGCCTGCTCGTGGCGGGGACCAACCACCCGCAGCTTCTCGACCGGGCGATGTTCCGCCGCTTCGACGAGGTCATCGAGTACCCGCTGCCGTCCCCGGAGATCGTTCGGGAGATCGTCCGCAACCGGCTGGCGGTGGTGAAGCTCGCTCGCATCGTCTGGGGCCAGGTCGCGAGCGCAGCGGAAGGGTTGAGCCACGCCGAGATCACCCTGGCCGCCGAGCGCGCCGCCAAGGACGCCATCCTCAACGGCCGCGGGGCGGTGACCACGCATGCACTCGTTGTGGCACTGCGGGAACGCCAGAGCGAGCCTAGCTAGCTAGCACGCAATGGCGGAACGCGATCGTTCGCACAGCCTGATCCCGGGTTTGGCGGCCTCGGAGGGTTACCGTCGACCTCCTCGGCGGATCGACTCAGCGCCGCGGCGGATCCCGGCGAACCGTACTCTCCACGGTCAGCAGCTCAGCAGCCAGCTGCGCCAGGCCGAGGAGGACGCCCTCGCACGCCGGGGCGAGGCGGGCGTCGAGGTGGCGGGAGCCGTCGACGGCATCTACGTGACCTTCGAGAGTTTCGAAGGTCTCGGCGACGCCATTACGAGCCTCGACCGTGGTGGCCGTGGACAATGGCCACAGCTCCGCATGGTGAAGACGGTGCTGGTGGATGACCGGACCGTGGAGCAAGCAGTGGTGTTCATCCCCGACGGGAAGGCCGGCTACTTCCTTCGTCTTATCGAGCGCTACCTCCAGTCGGTGGGCAACGCGAACCCGAACAACGCCAACCTGATCGACCGAATCGACGCAATCCGGAGCGCCTCGCTGGAGCAGCTCTGGACCGACGTGGCGCCCTTCCCAACAGGGAGCGAGCCGGTGTGGTGGGAGGTCTGGCTCCGCAAGCGTGATGGCGAGGAAGTCGCTCGACTGCGGTCTTTCGGGGACGCTACCGAGACACTGGTTGGGCCGAGGACCCTGGCCTTCACGGATCGCATCGTCGTCCTCGTCCGAGCGACCATCCCGCAACTCGCTAGCGCCCTTGACGTTCTCGACGACGTCGCCGAGCTGCGTCGGCCGCGGGAACCGACGAGCTTAATCTCGATGCAGGATGCCGCCGACCAGGATGCGTGGGTCGACGACCTGGCGGGGCGGACGACCCCAGCAAGGGGCAACTCGCCCGCCGCGACCGTGATCGATACGGGCGTGTACCAGCCGCACCCGTTGCTGGCTGGTTCGCTTGACCCAGCGGACTGTCACGCTTGCGATCCGGCATGGGGCTCCAACGACCACGTTGGGCATGGGACCGAGATGGCAGGCCTCGCACTGTACGGCGATCTCGGAGGCGCTGCAGTCTCCGGCCAGCCGGTGCGTCTCCGTCACCGGCTCGAGTCCGTGAAGCTGCTTCCGCCGGCCGGAGCCAATGACCCGCATCTGTGGGGAGCGCTGACGGCCATGGCGACGAGCCTGGTCGAAGTCGAGGCTCCGGATCGTCGGCGGGCGTTCGGCATGGCGGTCACCGCTGAGCGGGACCCGCTTGACCCGACGCAGGCCAACCAGCTCCACCTCGGCCAGCCATCCTCGTGGTCCGCAGCCGTTGACGCCCTTGCGGCGGGGCTTGCGATCGAGACGACGGACGACGGCATGGTGTACCTCGATGAGGACGACGTGCGCGA